>NZ_JBSFWR010000021.1:0-98875 GCF_053594915.1 Kitasatospora sp. NPDC002543
GCGCGGTCGCGCGGGAAGCCCTCGGACATGCACAGCAGGAGGCCGTCCGCGGAGACCACCACGGTGTGGGACACCCCGGGGGTGTTGTCCACGAAGTTGGTGATCAGCCAGTTCAGGTTCTGTGCGGCCTGGCTCATCTGGTTCAACTCAACGCTCCTGGTGATCTGCGCCGTTGCCGTCGTTCCGGCCACCGAAACTATCGAATCCGGGCTGCTGGGCACCATGCTGGAAACCCGGCTGGTTGGCGGCCTGCTCGGCCCCGGCGCGGCGGCCCTGCTGGATGCCGCGGCGCAGGTTGGTCAGCCGGCCGCGGACCTCCTCCGGGGCCCGGGAGACCTGGGGACCGGTCAGCGGCGAGGCCTCGGCGGTGCCGGAGACCAGGTTGGCCTGCGGAGTCCGCCGGGGCAGGCCCGACATGGTGACGCCGCTGGTCGAGGGCTCGCGGATCTGCTCCGCGCGGCGCCAGCGCTCGTCGTTCGCGGACGGACGCCACGGCGCGTCGCCGGTGCCCGGCTGCGGCTGGCCCTGCGGCTGCTGCGGTGCCTGCTGCTGCGGTGCCTGCTGGGGGGCGGGCCGGGCGGCCTGCTGCTCCGGGCCCGGCTCCTGGAACTCCGGTGCGGAGGTGCCGGGGCGGCGCGGCTGGTACGGCCGCGGCCGCGCCTGCTGCGAGTCCTCGGCCTGCGGGAACCAGGGCTGCTCGGCGGTCTCGGACGGGCCGGTCGGCAGCGCCATCGGCTCCTGGTGCGGCAGCGGCTGCGGCTGCTGCGGGGCCTGCTCCTGACGGACCGGCTCCGGACGCGGCGGGTTCGGCACGTTCGGCAGCACCGGCTCCACCAGGCCGAGGCCCAGCGGGTCGCGCGGGTCGATCTGGCTGGCCTCGAAGCGCGGACGGGCGAACTGCTGGGTGCTCTCCACCGGCGCCGGCTCGGCCGACGGCAGCGGCTGGGGCTGGGGCTGCTGAGCGGCCTGCGGCGGCAGCTGCGGCTGGCGGTCGCGCTGCGGCGCGTCCGGGCCGGGGCGCTGCGGACCGCGCGGGCCCTGGGCGGCGGGCCGGCCCGGGGCGCCGGGGCCCTGCGGGGCCGGACGGCGCTGCGGCAGGCCGTCCTGCGGACGGTTGCCCGGGCGGGCGCCCTGCTGCGGGGCGCCGGGGCCGCCGGGGCGGCCGTGCTGCGGCTGCTCGCCGGTCCGGGCACCCGGACCGCCGTCGAACTCGCCGGCGGGTCGCGGCCGTTCCTGGCCGGGTCGGCCCGCCTGCGGCTGGCCCGCCTGGGGCTGGCCGGGCTGCTGGCGGTCGCGGCGGGGCAGGCCGTTCGGTCCGCCCTGCGGCGGGCCCTGACGGCCCGGGGCCCGCTGGGGCAGACCGCCCTGCGGGGCCTGCTGCGGGGCCTGGCGCTGGCTCTGCGGGTTCTGCGGAGCCTGCTGGTTCTGCGGGGCCTGCTGCTTCGGCTGCGGCTGGGCGGGCCGGCGGCCCTGACCCTGACCAGGGTTCTGGCCCTGGCCCGACTGAGCGCCGCCGCCCTGCGGGACGGGGTTCTCCCGCAGCGACTGGCCGACCTTGCGGGTCGGCAGACCGGCGCCGGGCCCACCTGGACCGGCCGGCGCACCCGGACCGGCCTGCGGACCACCCTGCGGGCCGGGGCCGGCCGGGGCGGCCGGACCACCCTGGCCGAGCTGCGGGCGGCCGCCCTGCGGGGCACCGGCGGCCGGGCCCTGGCCGAGCGCGGCCTGACCGCCCGGGCGGCCGGGCGGCACCTGGCGCTGCTGGCGCGGCGTCGGGGCGACCCCGCGCTGCTGCTTGCCCTGGGCGGAGCCGGCCCGGCCGGAGCCGCGGCGGTCGCCCGAATTGGTGACGTCCACCGGGAGCATGACCAGCGCGGTGGTGCCGCCGGAGTCGCTGGGACGCAGCTGGATGCGGATGCCGTGTCGCAGGGACAGGCGGCCGACCACGAAGAGGCCCATGCGGCGGGAGACCGAGACGTCCACCGTCGGCGGGTTGGCCAGGCGCTCGTTGATCTCGGAGAGGTCGTCGGGGCTCAGGCCGATGCCGGTGTCGTGGATCTCGACCAGGACGCGGCCGTCCGGCAGCGCGTGGCCGGTGACCCGGACGCGGGTCTGCGGGCTGGAGAACGAGGTGGCGTTCTCCAGCAGCTCGGCGAGCAGGTGGACGAGGTCGTTGACGACGCGGCCGGCGACCTCGGCCGACGGTACGGCGGCGAGCTCGATGCGCTCGTACTGCTCCACCTCGGAGGCGGCGGCGCGGAGCACGTCGACCAGCGGGACGGGGCGGGTCCAGCGGCGGCCCGGGTCCTCACCGGCGAGGACGAGGAGGTTTTCGCCGTTGCGGCGCATGCGGGTCGCGAGGTGGTCCAGCTTGAAGAGGTTGGCCAACTGGTCCGGGTCCGCCTCGCGGCTCTCCAGCTCGGAGATGAGCGACAGCTGGCGCTGGATGAGGCCCTGGCTGCGGCGCGAGAGGTTGGTGAACATCGCGTTGATGTTGCCGCGCAGGAGGGCCTGCTCGGCGGCGAGGCGGACGGCCTCGCTGTGCACCATGTCGAACGCGTGGGCCACGTGGCCGATCTCGTCGGTGGAGTCGACGGCGACCGGTTCGACCGTGGTGTCGACGTCGTGCGGGTCGGCCTCGGAGAGGGTCTTGACCAGCTCGGGCAGACGGCGCTCGGCGACGTCCTCGGCCGCGGCCTGGAGGCGGGTCAGCGAGCGCACCATCGAGCGGGCGATCAGACCGGCGCCACCGAGGGCGACGAGCAGCACCAGGGCGACCGCGACACCGATGATCAGGGCGTCGGCGTCGGCCTGGGACTGGAGGTCCTGGGCCTTTCCGTCCAGGTTCTCGATGAGCTTGGACTCGATCCGGCGCTCGGCGGTGATCTTGGCGCTGGCCTTCTCGTACCAGTCCTTGTAGCTGACCGCCTCGGTCTGGCGGATGCCGCTCTGGGTGAGGATCGTGGAGGCGTAGCGGTCGGCGTCGGCGACCACCGAGTTGTAGCTCAGCTGGCTGCGCAGGTTGTCCAGGTCGTGCGCGGTGTAGATGTTGTTGAAGCTCGCGATCGCGTTGTCGTACGAGCTGCGCAGACGGATACCGAAGGACTCGTCGCTGGGGCTGAGGTCGGGGGTCTTCGGGTTGGCGAGCGCGGCGCTGATCAGGGCCCGCTGCTGCGAGGTCGCGTTTTTCGCCAGCGAGAACTGCTGGAGCGCGCGGGTGGAGACGACCAGGTCCTTGTTGTTCGACGCGAGCGCGATGTCCTGGGTGATGGACAGCAGGTCTCGGATGATCACGTCGTAGGCGGTGATCGTCGACTGGATGTTCTGGTTGTTCTGGTACGGCACGCTGCGGGTGTCCGCGATCGAGTTCAGGTCCTTGCGGATCTGGAGCAACAGCGCCTTTCCGCCGGACAGTTCGAGGTTCTCGAACTTGTCGGAGGAGGCGGTGAAGGTGCGGCTCAGGTCGTCGGTGGACTTGCGCGCCGCGACGATGTCGTCGTCCAGCGGGGCGGTCGGGTCGTGGGTGATCGGGCCGGCGCTGATGTCGCGCTCGGTCTGCAGCGCGTCCGCGAGGTTGGTCGCCTTCTTGGCCAGGTCGGACAGGTTGGCCATCTGGGCGAGTTGCTGCGAGTTCTCCATCGAGCTCTGGATGCGCAGGCCACCGAGGACCAGCGAGACCAGCACGGGGAGGGCGAGCAGCGCGATCAGGCGGGTGCGGATGCGCCAGTTGCGCATCGCGAGCCGGTTCAGGCCGGTGGCGCGGCGCCGGGTCAGGGAGGTCCGGAGTTTGTCCCGGGCGGACTTCCGCTCCTGGCCGTCCTCCTCCGGGCGGCCGGGGGCCTCGGGTGTCACCGGCTCGGCGGGGCCGCCGGGGGCCGCCGCCTGTTGAGGGGCTGCCACAGGCTCACGCGACTCCGGGTTACCCGCGGCGCCGCTACCCCTTTTGAAACGTCCCTGCACTGGCGTCGCAACCTCTGGACCGGGCGTCCCGCCGCGTCGCCACGGCCTGGACGGTGTCGAGTTTCCATCCGCACCCCGGCCGGTCCGGGAGAGCGGGCACCGGGGTGGACCACTCCCTACCCACGGTCCGTCGCATTCCAGCACAGCCGGGGAATCCCAACAAGGGCCGCAGGTACCGGGCGTCGGGCGCTACCGACCGCTTGCACGTTCTCACGGACTGTGCGGTAACGGGGCCGGAATACCGCCTTTTTCGGACACTCGCCGGATACATGCCAAGCGGACCCGGGCGCGGGAAGAGTCACAGACCTTCCGGAATGCCCGTTATTCGGCGGAATGTCGGATAGTCCCGGTGCAGCGATATGTCGGATATCTGCCTTTTGCTCGACATTTTGTGAGCAAAATCACAGTCTTATGTGTAGCTTTGGTCACGGTCTCTGTGGAATGAGATCTCGTAACCTGGCTGTCTCCGGAGCACGGCCCCGATCAGCCTGCCCAGAACCCCTCCGAATCAATCGGAATCCATCAGGCCGGCGCCGATCCACCGCGATCAGCCCGGCCATGACCACGAGGTGCTCTCGATGTCCCAGGCGAAGAAGGCCGCCACCAAGTCCACGCTGTCCTGCCGGTCCACGGCGAACCCGCGCCGGACGACGCTGGCCTCGGTCGAGGACTTCAGCACGATCCCGGGCGCCCGCAAGCCCGAGGACGTCCTGACCTACGGCACCGAGCTGCCGGCCGTCACGGCCAACCCGCGCCGTACCCAGCTGATGGTCGCCCCGGTCGTCGTCGTCCAGGACTGACCCCCGCGGCGCCGCGTCGAGGGCGCCGTCGTCACACGGGTGGCGGCGGCGCCCTCCGTCGTCGTCGGACGCATCCGCCCCGACGGTCCTGAACAGGGGCAAAGCGGTCAGCCGGGGCCCCACGCGATAGCCTGGAGGCCGATTGACGGGGCCGCGCCCACTGCGGGCGGGGCGCCCACCAGCGCCCGGGCGCGCCCCGGGCGGCCGACGAAGCGAGGGGTAGCCCAGCCGTGCGCATTGCCAGGTTTTCCGTCCGGGAAGGGAGCCCTGCCGCCGGCAGCGTCTCCTTCGGCGTGGTGGAGGGCGACCCTTCCCAGCCCGACTCGCTGGTCGTCCACGCCCTGGCCGGCCACCCGTTCGGCCAGCCCCAGCCCACCGGTGAGAGCTACCGCTTCCAGGACGTCCGGCTGCTCAGCCCGATGCTCCCGAACAAGATCGTGGCGGTCGGCCGCAACTACGCGGCGCACGCGGCGGAGCTGGGCAACGACGTCCCGGACGTCCCGCTCACCTTCTTCAAGCCGTCCACCTCGGTGATCGGTCCGACCGAGAACATCGCGTACCCGCCGTTCTCCTCGGACGTCCACCACGAGGCCGAACTCGCCGTGGTGATCGGCCGGATGTGCCGCGAGGTGCCGCTGGACCGGGTGCCCGAGGTGATCCTCGGCTACACCTGCGCCAACGACGTCACCGCCCGGGACGTCCAGCAGCGCGAGGGCCAGTGGGCCCGGGCCAAGGGCTTCGACACGGCCTGCCCGCTGGGCCCGTGGATCGAGACCGACGTCGACCCGAGCGACCTCGCGATCACCTGCACGGTCAACGGCGAGCTCCGCCAGACCGGCCGCACCTCCCTGATGATCCGCTCGGTCGCCGAGCTGGTCGTCCACATCTCCGAGGCCATGACGCTGCTGCCCGGCGACGTCATCCTCACCGGCACGCCCGCAGGGGTGGGCCCCCTCAACGTCGGCGACGAGGTCGCCGTCTCCATCGAAGGCATCGGCACTCTCACCAACAAGGTGATCAAGCGTGGCTAACACTGACCCGGCCGTCCGGGTTCGCTTCTGTCCCTCCCCGACCGGCAACCCCCACGTGGGGATGGTCCGCACGGCCCTCTTCAACTGGGCCTACGCCCGCCACAACGGCGGCACGCTGGTCTTCCGGATCGAGGACACCGACTCCGCCCGCGACTCCGAGGAGTCGTACGACCAGCTGCTCGACGCCATGCGCTGGCTCGGGCTCGACTGGGACGAGGGCCCGGAGGTCGGCGGCCCGGACGCGCCGTACCGCCAGTCGCAGCGGATGGACATCTACGCCGACGTCGCCCGCCGCCTGCACGAGGCCGGCCACGCCTACCGGTGCTACTGCTCCACCGAGGAGCTGGACGCCCGCCGCGAGGCCGCCCGCGCCGCCGGCAAGCCCTCCGGCTACGACGGCCACTGCCGCGACCTGACGGCCGAGCAGGTCGCGGTCTACGAGCTGGAGAAGCGCGAGCCGATCCTGCGCTTCCGGATGCCCGACAGGACCATCAGCTTCGACGACCTCGTCCGCGGCACGCTCACCTTCGAGCCGGAGAACGTGCCGGACTACGGCATCGTCCGGGCCAACGGCGCCCCGCTGTACACCCTGGTCAACCCGGTGGACGACGCCCTGATGGGCATCACCCACGTGCTGCGCGGCGAGGACCTGCTGTCCTCCACCCCGCGGCAGATCGCGCTGTACGCCGCGCTCGCCGAGATCGGCGTCGGCGACGGCACCACCCCGCGCTTCGGCCACCTGCCGTACGTGATGGGCGAGGGCAACAAGAAGCTCTCCAAGCGCGACCCGCAGTCCTCGCTCAACCTGTACCGCGAGCGCGGCTTCATCCGCGAGGGCCTGCTCAACTACCTGTCCCTGCTGGGCTGGTCGCTGGCCGAGGACCGCGACCTGTTCGACATGGACGAGATGGTCGCCGCCTTCGACGTCGCCAAGGTGAACGCCAACCCGGCCCGCTTCGACCTGAAGAAGTGCGAGGCGATCAACGCCGAGCACGTCCGCCGGCTGGCCCCGGAGGACTTCGTCAGCCGCCTGGTGCCCTTCCTCCAGGGGGCCGAGCTGCTGCCGGCCGAGCCCACCGCCGAGCAGCTGGACCTGCTCGCCAAGGTGGCGCCGCTCACCCAGGAGCGGATGGTCGTGCTGAGCGAGATCGTGAACATGGCCGGCTTCCTGTTCGTGGCGCCGGAGAAGTTCGCCGTCGACCCGGACGACGCCGCCAAGGTGCTGACCGCGGACGCCCGCCCGGTGCTGGAGTCCAGCATCAAGGCGCTGGAGGAGCTCGCGGACTTCACCCCCGAGCCGATCCAGGCCGCGCTGCGCGAGGCGCTGGTGGACGGGCTGGGCATCAAGCCCAAGTTCGCCTTCACGCCGCTGCGGGTGGCCGTCACGGGCCGGCGGGTCTCCCCGCCGCTGTTCGAGTCCATGGAGCTGCTGGGGCGCCCGGAGACGCTGCGCCGGCTGCGGGCCTCCCTGGAGGCCCTGCAGGCCGCCTGAGCGGGCCGCTGAGCAGGCCGCGGGCCCGGCTTCGTGCCGGGCCCGCGGCGCACCCGGAGGTCATCCGCGGGCCTCCCGGCCGCTGCCTGGGGTTATCGATTTTGGACCCGGGGCCGACGTCGGGTAATGTTCTTTCTGCGCCGCCCGGGAGGGAACGGACGAGGGAACGAAAGCCCCTCGGAAGGGACCGACCGAGAGGCGCAACGCCTGAGAAGGCCCCGGCAGGGGTTCAACTCTGGTGGGGTATGGTGTAATTGGCAGCACGAGTGATTCTGGTTCATTTAGTCTAGGTTCGAGTCCTGGTACCCCAGCGCAGTACGCGAGTACGGCACAAAAGAAGATCAAGCCCCCGTTGTGTAGCGGCCTAGCACGCTGCCCTCTCACGGCAGTAGCGCCGGTTCGAATCCGGTCGGGGGTACGGATCCCGCAAGGGATCTACGATCCCGCGAGGGATCACCAGGAAGCCCCCGTTGTGTAGCGGCCTAGCACGCTGCCCTCTCACGGCAGTAGCGCCGGTTCGAATCCGGTCGGGGGTACTTCAGAGCAGGAAGCCGGTGGGCTCGCCCATCGGCCCTTGCTTTGTGTTGGGGTATGGTGTAATTGGCAGCACGAGTGATTCTGGTTCATTTAGTCTAGGTTCGAGTCCTGGTACCCCAGCCAGAAATTGGAAAGGCCCCGGTTTCCGGGGTCTTTTTGCTTTCCCCGCGATTGTTCTCCCGAAGGGCCCCGCTCCGTTGCGAGCGGGGCCCTTCGGCGTTCCGCGGGGCCCTTTCCGCGGCCGCCCGCGGGGACGCCCCCGGCGCTCCGCGAGGGCCGGCCGCCGGTGCGGACCGGGGCGTCCGCGCTGTCCATGCGCTAAGACTGCGGTCTCACTCCGCGAGACGCCAGTTCAATCTCCGGCGAAAAGCGCCACTCTGGACGGGAGCGGCCCGGGAGCCTCAGGGCGGCGCACACGCTTTGACCTCGACACACGAGAAGGCCGGCAACGCGGCCGGCTGGAGGGAATCCGATGGGACGGACACTCGCAGAGAAGGTCTGGGACGACCACGTCGTGCGGCGCGCGGAGGGCGAGCCCGACCTCCTCTACATCGACCTGCACCTGCTCCACGAGGTCACCAGCCCGCAGGCCTTCGACGGGTTGCGGCTGGCCGGGCGCACGGTCCGTCGCACCGATCTGACGATCGCCACCGAGGACCACAACACCCCCACCCTGGACATCGACAAGCCGATCGCCGACCCGGTCTCCAAGGTCCAGCTGGAGACCCTGCGCCGGAACGCCGCCGAGTTCGGCGTCCGGATCCACTCGCTCGGCGACGTCGAGCAGGGCGTCGTGCACGTCGTCGGCCCCCAGCTCGGCCTCACCCAGCCCGGCATGACCGTGGTCTGCGGCGACTCCCACACCTCGACCCACGGTGCCTTCGGCGCGCTGGCGTTCGGCATCGGCACCAGCCAGGTCGAGCATGTGCTGGCCACCCAGACCCTGCCGCTGGCGCCGTTCCGGACCATGGCGGTCACCGTCGAGGGCGAACTGCCCGAGGGCGTCACCGCCAAGGACCTGATCCTGGCCGTCATCGCCAGGATCGGCACCGGCGGCGGCCAGGGCTACGTCCTGGAGTACCGCGGTTCGGCGATCCGGGGCCTGTCCATGGAGGCCCGGATGACCATCTGCAACATGTCGATCGAGGCCGGCGCCCGGGCCGGCATGATCGCCCCGGACGAGACCACCTTCGCCTACCTGGAGGGCCGCCCGCACGCCCCGCGGGGCGAGGACTGGGACGCCGCCGTCGCGTACTGGAAGACCCTGGGCACCGACGAGGACGCCGTCTTCGACCACGAGATCTTCATCGACGCGAACGAGCTGACCCCGTTCGTCACCTGGGGCACCAACCCGGGCCAGGGCGCCCCGCTGGGCTCGAACGTGCCGGACCCGGCCTCCTTCGCCGACCCGCAGGAGCGCCTGGCCGCCGAGAACGCCCTGGCGTACATGGGCCTGGAGGCCGGGACCCCGCTGCGCGAGGTGGCGGTCGACGCCGTCTTCGTCGGCTCCTGCACCAACGGCCGGATCGAGGACCTGCGGGCCGCCGCCGCCGTCCTGGAGGGCCGCCGGATCGCCGACGGCGTACGGATGCTGGTCGTCCCCGGGTCCGTCCGGGTCGCGCTCCAGGCCGTGGAGGAGGGGCTGGACAAGGTGTTCACCGCGGCCGGTGCCGAGTGGCGCCACGCGGGCTGCTCGATGTGCCTGGGCATGAACCCCGACCAGCTCGCCCCGGGTGAGCGCTGCGCCTCCACCTCGAACCGCAACTTCGAGGGCCGGCAGGGCAAGGGCGGCCGCACCCACCTGGTCTCCCCGCAGGTCGCCGCCGCGACCGCCGTCCTGGGCCGCCTCGCGGCCCCCGCCGACCTGACCGCCGACGTCGCTGCCGTGGAGGCCTGAGCCATGGAGAAGTTCACCACCCACACCGGCCGGGCCGTTCCGCTGCGCCGCAGCAACGTGGACACCGACCAGATCATCCCCGCCCACTGGCTCAAGAAGGTCACCCGATCCGGTTTCGAGGGCGGCCTGTTCGAGGCCTGGCGCAAGGACGAGTCGTTCATCCTCAACCGGCCGGAGCGCCAGGGCGCCACGGTCCTGGTGGCCGGCCCCGAGTTCGGCACCGGCTCCTCCCGGGAGCACGCCGTCTGGGCGCTGCAGAACTACGGCTTCCATGCGGTCATCTCGTCCCGCTTCGCCGACATCTTCCGGGGCAACTCCCTGAAGAACGGCCTGCTGACGGTCGTCCTGCCGCAGGAGACCGTGGAACAGCTCTGGGCGCTCACGGAGAGTGACCCCTCGGCCGAGATCACCGTCGACCTGGAGGCCCGTGAAGTGCGCGCCGAAGGCGTCACCGCGGCCTTCGAACTGGACGACAACGTCCGGTGGCGACTGCTCAACGGCCTGGACGACATCAGCATCACGCTGCGGAACGAGGAGGACATCGCGGCCTTCGAGGCGACCCGCCCGGCGTTCAAGCCCCGTACTCTGCCTGCCGCCTGAGTTCCCCTCAGAACAAGCATTCTGACGATCCGCCGGATGGCCCGCGCCCCCCTCGGGGGGGCCGGGCCATCCGGCGTTCCGGAGCACGAGTTAGCGCCGCGGCCCGCCCCGGATTGCCCATTTGGCTTTGCGGAAGAGGGCCCCGCGCAAGTACAACTGCGGGTAGATGGCACAATCAGTACATGCACCGGCACCATGAACCTCCGTACGCGGGCGGCGAACCCGCGGCTGAGGACTCCATGGGCCGGCCATCCGAACGCCGAATTGACGACCGGCCGGACGTCACCTCCGCGCCAGCTGAGGGGCCGGACGACCAGGAAGTCGTAGCGCTCTACGCGCTTGTGGCCGAGCGGTTGAAGCAAGCTCACGCCCGCGTGCATGCGCTGAACGTGTCTGCCGATGCAAAGACCGCTCTCACCCGTCAACTCCTCATCGTCACCGAGACCGCCAAGCGCGATCTTCCGGAGGCGGCAAGGCGGTTGAGTCGCTTTGTACATGACCTCGACGAGGGGCCCCCGCCGCTCGACTGAGGTCGCCGACGCGCAAATCCATTGCGACACTAGGGTGATTCGCGCGTTTGGTAATTGAAAGTCCGCAGATACATACCTAACGTGCGAAAAGAACGGATGGAATCATCCGGCGCCCGTTTCCGAAGGGGAAGACGTGAACAAGGCTCAGCTTGTCGAAGCGGTGGCCGAGCAGCTGGGCGGTCGCAAGGCTGCCGCAGAGGCCGTCGACGCAGTGCTCGACACCATGGTCCGTGCCGTTGTGGCCGGTGACCGGGTTTCGGTCACCGGGTTCGGCACCTTCGAGAAGGTGGAGCGCTCCGCGCGCTTCGCCCGCAACCCGCAGACCGGCGAGCGGGTCAAGGTCAAGAAGACCTCGGTCCCGCGCTTCCGTCCGGGCCAGGGCTTCAAGGACCTGGTCAGCGGCAGCAAGAAGCTGCCGAAGGAAGGCCCCTCGGTGAAGAAGGCCCCCAAGGGCTCCCTCACCCCGGGCAAGAGCGGCGTGGCCGCCACCCCGGCCGCCAAGCGTGCCGCCACCAAGCGCGCCGCCGCCGCTGCCGCCGCCGCCCCGGCCACCAAGAAGGCCGCCGCCAAGAAGACGGCGACCACGGCCGCCGCCAAGAAGGCCGCCACCACGGCCGCCGCCAAGAAGACCACGGCCACCGCCAAGAAGGCCGCCGCGAAGTCCACGGCCGCGAAGACCACCGCCGCCAAGAAGACCACGGCGACCGCGACCAAGGCCGCCGCCACGAAGGCCGCCGCGACCAAGGCCACCGCGACCAAGGCCGCCGCGACCAAGAAGACGGCCGCGGCGAAGAAGGCGACCACCACGGCTGCCGCCAAGAAGACCACGGCCACCGCCAAGAAGGCGACCGCCACGGCCAAGAAGACGGCGCCGGCGAAGAAGACCGCCACCCGCAAGACCACCGCGCGCAAGACCTCTGCCAAGTAAGTCCCGCGCGACCGTCCTCGGACGGCCTTCGGCACAGAGCCGCGGCACCCCCCTCCGTGAATTCACGGGGACCGGTCGCCGCGGCTCTTTCGATTTCCGGGCGCTTGGTCCGAAATCCGCGGCGCACGGCGGCGCGGGGCATCACGGCCGGTGGGGCACCGCTCCGGCGGGGCGGGCGACCGGGTGCGGCCGTCAGCCCTCGGCGGGGTCGGGGAAGGTCTGGAGCGTCACGAAGACCACCCGGCGGGCCTCTCCGGAGCCCTCGGTGCGGATCCGCACCCGCTGGCCGGGGCGCAGCAGCCGCAGGCCGCCGGCGTCGAAGGCGGCCGCGTCGAACGGCACCGGGGTCCCGTCGTCGAGCAGCACGGAGCCGGCCCGGGTGGCGGGGTCGAAGGTGAACGCGGTGGCCTGCATGCGAGCAGCATAGCGAGCGGGCCGGCCAGGGCCCGGGAGCAGGCCGGTGCCCGGCCGGTACGGGCCGGGAGGCTCCGAGCGGCGCGGGGAGAGGTGGCGGGGCGGCCTTCCGGAAGCGGCTCCGCAAAGGGCTGGGGACAGGCCCGGGACGGGTTCAGGACAGGTTCAGACGGGCGAACAGCGCGCCGGTGTTCGGGCCGAGGCCGAGCGCCGAGGCCTCGTGGAGGTCCGTCCCGGTGTCCACGTCCCGGCGCACCGACTCCACGTCCGCGAGGCGCAGTTCGAACGCCCCGCCGGCCGCGTGCCGGGCCCGTGAGCCGTCCCCGAAGGCGGGGGAGAGCGGACGCCCGGGGGCGCAGGCGAGCAGGGTGGTGCCGAGGCCGGGGGAGTCCGGCAGGAAGGCCCGGCCGTCCGGCGGCACCGCGCCCAGCACGCGGGCGAGTTCGGCCGGCCGCAGGGCGGGGAGGTCCGCCGAGAGCGCCGCCAGCGGGGAGCGCGGGGCCATGGTCAGGGCGGCCTCGGCGCCGTGCGCCAGCGCCCGGTTGAGCCCGCCGCCGGGCTCGTCGGCGACCACCAGGGCGCCGAGTGCGGCCAGTCGGGAGCCCGCCGACGCGTCGGGGGTGACCACCAGGACCCGGTCGACGCCGCGGGTGGCCAGGGCGGCGGTGACGGTGTCCAGGGCGAAGGACAGCGCCATCTCGGCCCGGTGCGGCCCGGCGTAGGGGGCCAGCCTGCTCTTCGCCAGTGCGAGCGGCTTGAGCGGAAGGACCAGCGACCAGCCGGCCATGGGTGCGAGGGGCGCGACGGGCCCGCTGGGGCGTACGGTGTCCTGGGTCATCGGCGTCATTGTGTCGCCGGTCCCGGGAGCCTCGCCAGGCCGTCCGAGCTGTGCGGACGTGCGTTTGATCACGCCCGCCGGGCGGGTTGGCGCGGTTGCTCGACAGCCGGTGAGCGGGCGGGCGACACTGTTCCGCGCCCGTGACCCGGGCACCGACCGGAACGGTGCGCGGCACCGGGACGCCATGACCGCGGTAATCCGTGCCGCATCGGATGAGAAGGAGCTGGGGTGGCCCGCCGCTCGTACGCCAAGTTCGGCAACGCCGACTACGGCATCTGGTACCGCTTCGCGGCCGTGCTGGTGAAGCCGGTGACGACCGCCCTGGTGAAGCCCGACTGGCGGGGCTGGGAGCACATTCCGAAGAACGGCGGCTTCATCGCCGCGGTGAACCACAATTCGATCATCGATCCGCTGGTCTACGCGCACTGGCAGTACAACAGCGGACGTCCGCCGCGCATTCTCGGCAAGTCCTCGCTGTTCTCGATCCCCTTCATCGGATTCATGCTGCGCAAGACCGGCCAGATCCCGGTTTTCCGCGAGTCCACCGACGCCGCGCAGGCGTTCCGGGCCGCCATCGACGCCGTCAACGGCGGTCAGTGCGTGCAGTTCTACCCGGAGGGCACGCTCACCCGGGACCCGGACCTGTGGCCGATGACCGGCAAGAACGGGGTCGCCCGGGTCGCGCTGATGACCGGTGCGCCGGTCATCCCGGTCGCGCACTGGGGCGCCCACGAGATCATCCCGCCGTACGGCCGGGCCGGGTACGGGAAGGGCAAGTTCAACCTGTTCCCGCGGCACAGGGTCACCGTCGCGGCCGGGCCGCCGGTGGACCTGAGCAGGTACCGGGGGCAGGAGCTCACCGCCCAGGTGCTCTCCGACGCCACCGAGGACATCATGACGGCGATCACCGCCGTGCTGGCCGAGGTCCGCGGCGAGGAGCCGCCGGCCGAGCGCTACGACATGCGCAAGGCCGCCCGGGAGCGTGCCGCGGCCGCGCTGGCCGAGCGCCGGCACGCCAAGGGCGAGCGGGGCAAGGGCACCGAGGAGGCCGGCAAGTGACCCGCTGCGCCGTGATGGGGACCGGCTCCTGGGGCACCGCGTTCGCGCTGGTGCTCGCCGACGCGGGCTGCGAGGTCGTGCTGTGGGCCCGCCGGCAGGAGCAGGTGGACGCCGTCAACTCCACCCACGAGAACCCGGACTACCTGCCGGGCGTCCGGCTGCCCGACAGCGTGCGGGCCACCACCGACGCCGCCGAGGCGCTGGCCGGCGCCGACTTCGCGGTGCTGGTGGTGCCCTCGCAGACGCTGCGCGACAATCTGGCCGCCTGGACGCCGCTGATCGAGCCGCAGACCGTGCTGGTGAGCCTGATGAAGGGCATCGAACTCGGCACCGCCAAGCGGATGAGCGAGGTGATCGACGAGGTTACCGGGGTCGGCCCGGAGCGCGTCGCGGTGGTCAGCGGGCCCAACCTGGCCAAGGAGATCGCCAACCGGCAGCCCGCCGCCAGCGTGGTCGCCTGCTCCGACGAGGCGGTCGCCAAGCGGCTCCAGGCGGCCTGCCACACGCCGTACTTCCGGCCGTACACCAACACCGACGTGGTGGGCTGCGAACTCGGCGGCGCGGTCAAGAACGTGATCGGCCTGGCGGTCGGCATGGCCGCCGGCATGGGGCTCGGCGACAACACCAAGGCGACGCTGATCACCCGCGGGCTGGCCGAGACCACCCGGCTCGGCGAGGTGCTGGGCGCGGACCCGCACACCTTCGCGGGGCTCGCCGGGATGGGTGACCTGGTGGCCACCTGCTCCTCGCCGCTGTCCCGCAACAACACCTTTGGCATGAACCTGGGCCGGGGCATGTCGCTCGCGGAGACCATCGCCGCCACCCGGCAGACCGCCGAGGGCGTCAAGTCCTGCGAGTCGGTGCTGGACCTGGCCCGGCGCAACGGGGTCGACATGCCGATCGTCGAGGCCGTGGTGGACGTGGTGCACAACGGGCGGCCGACCCAGGAGGTGCTGCGGACGCTGATGTCGCGGTCGGCGAAGGCGGAGCGGCACTGACGGGGCGGTGTCCGGGCGGTGCCGACGGCGCCGACGACGGGGGCGGCACCGGGCCCCGGCGCCGCCGACTGCCCGGTGCCGCTCACATTCGGGCAGGGCGTCGCACGGTAGTCTCAAACCCGATATGAGCATCGAACAGTCCTCCCCGAACCGGCCCGACCGGAAGCCGCGCGTCGCGCTGGTCTTCGGCGGGCGCAGCTCCGAGCACGCGATCTCGGTCTCCACCGCGGGCAGCGTGCTCAGGGCGATCGACCGCGACAAGTACGACGTGCTGCCGATCGGCATCACGCACGAGGGCCGCTGGGCGCTGACCAGCGACGAGCCGGCCCGGATGGCCATCACCGACGGGAAGCTCCCGGACGTGGCGAACGTCGCCGAGGGCGTCGACGGCCAGGTCGCGCTGCCGGTCGCCCCGGGCAACCGCGAGGTGGTCCTGACCGAGCCGGGCAGCGCCCCGAAGGCGCTCGGCGAGGTCGACGTGGTGTTCCCGCTGCTGCACGGCCCGTGGGGCGAGGACGGCACGCTCCAGGGCCTGCTGGAGCTCTCCGGCGTCCCGTACGTCGGCAACGGCGTGCTGGCCAGCGCGGCCGGCATGGACAAGGAGTTCGCCAAGCGGATCCTGGCCTCGCACGGCCTGGGCGTCGGCCGCTACACCATCGTGCGGCCGCGCGACTGGGAGTCCGAGGAGGGCCGCGCCGCGGTGCGCGAGCGGGCCGCCGAGCTGGGCCTGCCGCTGTTCGTGAAGCCCTGCCGGGCCGGTTCCAGCATCGGCATCACCAAGGTGAAGGACCTGGCCGACCTCGACGCCGCGATCGAGGAGGCCCGCCGGCACGACCCCAAGCTGATCATCGAGGCCGGCGTGACCGGCCGCGAGATCGAGTGCGGCGTGCTGGAGTTCGAGGACGGCCCGCGGGCCAGCGTGGCCGGCGAGATCCTGGTCGGCGAGGGCTTCGACTTCTACGACTTCGAGGCCAAGTACATCGACTCCTCGGACGTGAAGATCCCGGCGGACCTGACCGCCGGGGAGCTCGCCGAGATCCAGCGCCAGGCGGTCGAGGCCTTCGAGGCGCTCGGCTGCGAGGGCCTGGCCCGGGTGGACTTCTTCCTGCTGGAGGACGGCACCTGGATGATCAACGAGATCAACACCATGCCCGGCTTCACCCCCATCTCGGCCTACCCGAAGATGTGGGAGGCCAGCGGGGTCTCGTACCCGGAGCTGATCGACCGGCTGCTCGGGACGGCGCTGCGGCGTTCCACCGGACTCCGCTAGGACCCGCGGCCGAGGGCGGGCCGGGAGGCTCCCGGCCCGCCCTCGGCGCGTCCCGGCGGGTCGTGGGCGCGGGCGCGCGCCGCTCAGCCCGGGACGGTGGCCCGGACCGCGCCGCTCAGGGCGGCCGCCGGGTCGAAGGGGTTCTTCGCGGCGCCGGCCGGGACGGTCACCTCGACGTAGGCGGCGCGCATGGTCGTCACGAAGCGGTAGCCGCCGTCGGATAGCTTCTGCGACCACCAGGTGACGTCGTCGACGCTCGGGGACCAGTCCGCGGCGTGGTCGCCGTCCAGCTCCTCCGGCCGGTCGATGCCGCAGCGCAGGACCGTCCGGGGCGAACCGCCCCAGGCGGCCACGTACGGCGAGGCGGGCGACGGGTCCCTGCGGGCCTGCCCGAGCAGCTCGGCGGGCAGCTCAGCGGCGAGCGACCGGCAGTACTCGGCGGCCCGGCCGCTCGGCCGCGGTACCTCGACCTTCGGGTCGGCCTGGCCCCAGCTGCCGACCAGCGCCACGACCGCGCAGGTCAGCACGACGGGCAGGGCCAGCCAGCGGACCGGGGCCGGCAGGGCGGTCAGCGCCTCGGGGACGCGCAGTTCTCGGGCCACCCGCCGATGGTAACCGGGGTCCGAACGGCCGGTCCGCGCCGGTGCGGGGAGCCGGTGCGGCGCCTCAGATGTGCACCACGGGGCAGGTGAGGGTACGGGTGATGCCCTCGACCTTCTGGACCCGGGCCGCGACCATGCGGCCCAGCTCGTCCACCGTCTCGGCCTCGGCCTTGACGATCACGTCGTAGGGGCCGGTGACGTCCTCGGCGGTCAGCACGCCGGGGATCTCGGAGATGGTCCCGGCCACGGAGGTGGCCTTCCCAACCTCGGTCTGGATCAGGATGTATGCCTGTACCACGGGGACCTCCCGGCGGCCGGTTAGGGGGGATCGCCGCCGTGATCGCCCGGTCAGGCGGATGGGTGGGTGGGCTCACCGGCAGTCTGATCACCACGCTACCGCGCTGCGGCCCGGGGAGGGGAGACCCCGGGCCCCCCGAAGGGCGTACGCTGCGCGCGGGGGAGCGCGACGGGGGCCGAACCGGATGGAAACGCGAGAGGACGGCAGATGCAGGGGACCGTGGGCGAGCTCGGCGAGTTCGGCCTCATCAGGGAGCTGACCGCCCGGGTACCGCTCACCGATGCGGTCGACCTCGGCCCGGGTGACGACGCCGCGGTGGTGCGGGCTCCGGACGGCCGGGTGGTGGCGACCACGGACGTCCTGATCGAGAACCGGCACTTCCGCCGGGACTGGTCCACCGCCTACGACGTGGGCCGCAAGGCCGCCGCCCAGAACCTCGCCGACGTGGCCGCGATGGGGGCGGTGCCGACCGCGATCCTGCTCGGCCTGGTCGCCCCCGCGGACCTGCCGACCACCTGGGCCACCGAGCTGATGGACGGGCTGCGCGACGAGTGCCAGGTCGCCGGGGCGACGGTGGTCGGCGGCGACGTCGTGCGCGGCGACACCGTCACGCTGGCCATCACGGCGCTCGGGGACCTCCAGGGGCGCGCGGCGGTGACCCGCGCCGGCGCACAGGTCGGCGACCTGGTGGCGGTGACCGGCTGGCTCGGCTGGTCGGCCGCCGGCCTGACCGTCCTCCAGCGCGGCTTCCGCTCCCCGCGCGCCTTCGTCGAGGCGCACCGCCGTCCCGAACCGCCGTACCACGCGGGCCCGGCGGCGGCCGAGCTGGGCGCGACCTCGATGATCGACGTGAGCGACGGGCTGGTCGCCGACCTCGGCCACGTGGCCCGGGCCAGCGAGGTGGACATCGACCTCAAGGCCGCCGACTTCGACGTCCCGGCGCAGATGGCCGACATCGGCCAGGCGGTCGGGGTGGACCCGCTGGTCTGGGTGCTCTCCGGCGGCGAGGACCACGCGATCGTGGCCACCTTCCCCCGCGGGGTCCAACTCCCCGCCCGCTGGCGGGTGGTGGGCGAGGTGACCGGCCGCCCGACGGGCAGCCGCAGCGGCCGGGTCACGGTCGACGGCGCCCCCTGGGACCGGGTCGGCGGCTGGGACCACTTCGCCGAGTAGCGCGCGGCCCGCACCGATCCCCGTACGGCGGGCGGCGCGTGACGCTCCGGCGTGCGGGGGACGGGCGTCGCGGGTGCGTTTTGCGTAGGCTTGCGGCACCCCAGCCCGCCCGCCCGGCGCGGGTGGCCCGAACCACTGCGAGCGGGAGCACACCTGACATGCGCATCGGTGTACTGACCAGCGGCGGCGACTGCCCCGGCCTCAACGCGGTGATCCGCTCGGTGGTGCACCGGGGCACCGACGTCCACGGGGACGAGATCGTCGGCATCCTGGACGGCTTCCTCGGGCTGATCGAGGGCCGCACCAGGACGGTCTCGCACGACGACGTCACCGGCCTGCTCACCCTCGGCGGCACCGTCCTCGGCTCGGCCCGGGTGCGGCGGGACCGGATCGCCTGGGCCGTGGAGAACGCCAAGACGCTGGCCCGGGAGATCGGCATCGACGCGCTGATCGCGATCGGCGGCGAGGGGACGCTGACCGCCGCCAAGCTGTTCAGCGACGCGGGGCTGCCCGTGGTCGGGGTGCCGAAGACCATCGACAACGACATCGACGCCACCGACGTGACCTTCGGCTTCGACACCGCCGTGCACGTCGCGACCGAGGCGATCGACCGGCTGAAGACCACCGCCGAGTCCCACCAGCGCGTCATGGTGGTCGAGTTGATGGGCCGGCACACCGGCTGGATCACCCTCACCGCGGGCATGGCGGGCGGCGCGCACGGCATCCTGATCCCGGAGAAGCCCTTCGACATCGAGGCGGTGGCCCGGATAATCGAGGACCGCTTCGCGCGCGGCAAGAAGTTCGCCATCATCGCCGTCGCCGAGGGCGCCTCCCCGGTGCCCGGCACCATGCGCTTCGACCACGGCGAGGTCGACCAGTACGGCCACCGCACCTTCGGCGGGATCGGCAACCGGCTCGCCCACGAGCTGGAGAACCTGCTCGGCAAGGAGGCCCGCCCGGTCATCCTCGGCCACGTCCAGCGCGGCGGCACCCCGACCGCCCGGGACCGGGTGCTCGCCACCCGGTTCGGCTGGCACGCGGTGGAGGCCGTCCACCAGGGGGCGTTCGGGCACTTCACCGCGCTGCGCCGGACCGGCATCGAGCTGCTGCCGATCGGCGACGCGGTGACCAGGCTGAAGACGGTGCCCGAGGACCGCTGGACGGAGTCCGAGGCGGTGCTCTGAAACCGCGCGGGTAGGTTGGGGCCATGTCCTCCACCGCACCTCCCCGCGTGCTCACCGTCGCCGGCTCCGACTCCGGCGGCGGCGCCGGCATCCAGGCCGACCTCAAGGCGATGCTCGCCCTCGGCGTCCACGGCATGAGCGTGATCACCGCCGTCACCGCGCAGAACTCGCTCGGCGTCCAGGGCTACTGGGAACTGCCCGCCGAGGCCGTCCGGGCGCAGTTCCGCAGCGTGGTCGACGACATCGGGGTGCAGGCGGTGAAGACCGGCATGCTCGCCTCCGTCGAACTCGTCGAGACCGTCTCCGGGCTGCTGGCCGGGGTGGACGCCCCGGTGGTCGTCGACCCGGTCGGGGTCTCCAAGCACGGGGACGCGCTGCTGGTCGCCGAGGCCGTCGCCACCGTCCGGGAGAAGCTGCTGCCGGTCGCCACCCTGGCCACCCCCAACCTGCACGAGGTGACCCAGCTCACCGGGCTGACCGTCGAGGATGAGTCGCAGATGCTGGACGCCGCCAAGGCGCTGGTCGACCTCGGGCCGCGCTGGGCGCTCGTCAAGGGCGGCCACCTGGAGGGCGAGGCCGCCGACCTGCTGTACGGCGGACCGGACGAGGTGCACTGGTTCCGGGCGCCGCGCTACGACAACCGCCACACCCACGGCACCGGCTGCACCCTGGCCAGCGCGATCGCCGCCGGGCTGGCCAAGGGCGAACCGCTGCCGCGGGCGGTGGCCTCGGCCAAGGAGTACATCACCGGCGCGATCGCCGGGGGCTTCGCCCTGGGCGCCGGCATCGGCCCGGTCGACCACGCCTGGCGCTGGCGCTGAGCCGTCCCGGAACGCCGGGGACCCCGGGAAAACAGTGGTGGGCGGGCTCCTGGAGGGAGTCCGCCCACCACTGGTGAGTCCGGAAAACGGCGTAGCCGGCCACGGAAACAGCGAAGCCGGCCCATCCGAGGATGAACCGGCTCACTGGAGGACCGGCATGCCGGTCTGCGCGTCAGCGCGAGACCTTACCGGCCTTGATGCACGAGGTGCAGACGTTGAGCCGCTTCGGCGTCCGCCCAATCACAGCGCGCACCGTCTGGATGTTGGGGTTCCAACGACGGGGGGTACGGC
Source organism: Kitasatospora sp. NPDC002543 (assembly GCF_053594915.1). Lineage (NCBI taxonomy): Bacteria > Bacillati > Actinomycetota > Actinomycetes > Kitasatosporales > Streptomycetaceae > Kitasatospora > Kitasatospora sp. NPDC002543. Next base: position 20,724 of record NZ_JBSFWR010000021.1, read on the forward strand.
GGTGAGAGTGGGAGATGCTGTTGCCGAAGCCCGGCCCCTTGCCGCAGACGTCGCAGTTGGCAGCCACAGGAGTCACTCCAAGACTTCAGATCAGTTACTTTCGAAAACCCCACTCAGCCACCAGAACACTCACGTGCACCGGACCGGATAAGGGGGTGAGCCTGGACGGTTCCAGGCAACCGGAAGAGCATACAACGCTTGCTTCCGTCCCACGAAACTACCATGACCGGCCGAGTGATCGCTCCGGTCGTCGGCCCGGACGGCTCCGCCCCGCCCCCGATAACCTGCCGGTATCACCCCCCCGCCGTTCCGGGAGAGCCGCCGCCTCCCGGGCCGTATCGGCGTTCCATCCGGAGGAGACCTGGTGCTGCACACGCTCGACGCCCCGGCCGTGCGCACCTGGTGCCAGCTCGCCCTGCGCGCGCTCGGCCAGGCCCGCGAGGAGATCGACGCCCTCAACGTCTACCCCGTCCCGGACGGCGACACCGGCACCAACCTCTACCTGACCGTCGAGTCCGCCGCCGCCGAGGTGGAGAGCCGCTTCGCCGACCCCGCCGTCGACCCGGCCCCCGGGCTGGCCGACGCCGTCCGGGCGATGGCCCGCGGCGCGCTGGTCGGCGCCCGCGGCAACTCCGGGGTGATCCTCGCCCAGTGGCTGCGCGGCACCGCCGAGACGCTGGCCGAGGGCGGCGGCGCCGAACAGCTGCGGGCCGCCCTGCAGCGGGCCGCCGACTCCGCCTACCAGGCCGTCGCGGAGCCCGTCGAGGGCACCCTGCTGACCGTCGCCCGGGTCGCCGCCCGGGAGGCCGTCCGGGCCGGGGACGGCCTCGCCCAGGTCGCCGACACCGCCTACCGGGCCGCCCGGGACGCGCTGCGGCACACCCCCGAGCAGCTCGCCGTGCTGGCCGAGAACGGGGTGGTGGACGCCGGCGGGCGCGGACTGGTGGCCGTCCTGGGCGCGCTCGCCGACGCCGTCGCCGGCCAGCAGCCGATGGGGCCGGTCGCGCTGCGCGGGGACGTCCGGGCCGACGAGGGCTGCGCGGCCCACCTCAGGCCGCCCGGCCCCGGCCACCCCGCCTTCGAGGTCATCTACCTGCTGGACGCCCCCGACGAGGCGCTGCCCGCGCTGCGCGAGCGGCTCGGCGGGCTCGGCGACTCGCTGGTGATCGGGGGCGGCGACGGCCTGTGGAACGTGCACGTCCACGTGGACGACGCGGGCGCCGCCGTGGAGGCCGGGGTCGGGGCCGGGCGCCCGCACCAGATCAGGATCACGCACTTCGCCGAGGCCGCCGCCCGCTCCGGCACCGCCGCCGAGCCCGGCGAACGCGAGGAACGGGCCCGCGCGGTGCTCTCGGTGGTCTCCGGCGAGGGCCTGGCCGAACTCTGCGAACAGGCCGGCGCCGTCGTCCTGCACGCCGACCCGGACCGCCCGCCGACCAGCGCCGAGCTGGCCGCCGCGGTGCGCCGCTCGGCCGCCCGCGAGGTCGTCCTGCTGCTCAACGACCCCGAGCTGCGCGCCGCCGCGGGGGCCGCCGCCGACCAGCTGCGCGAGGAGGGGGTGCGGATCGCCGTCCTGCCCACCCGCTCGCCGGTGCAGGGGCTGGCCGCGCTCGCGGTGCACGAGGGCGGCCGCCGCTTCGACGAGGACGTGGTCGCCATGACCTCCGCCGCCGGAGCCACCCGGTACGCCGAACTGGCCGTCGCCGAGGGGGAGTCCTGGACGATGGCCGGGGTCTGCCAGGCCGGGGACGTGCTCGGGCTGATCGACGGCGACGTCGCGGTGATCGGCGCCGGGCTGGCCGAGGTCGGCGAGAGCGTGCTGGACCGGATGCTCGGGGCCGGCGGCGAACTCGTCACCCTGGTCCTCGGCGAGGGCACCGAGGAGGCGCTCGCCGAACGGCTGGTCGCCCACGTCCGGCACCGGCGGCCCGAGGTGGACGCGGTGGTCTTCCACGGCGGACAGGAACCGGCGCCACTGCTCATCGGGGTCGAGTAGCCGCCGCGCTGTCCGCCCCTTGGTGTAAACAGGGGCCTGATGGGCGCTCTCGATGAACCACTGACCAAGCTCGTCGGCGACCGCACCGCGAAGGTGCTCGCCGACAGCCTCAAGCTGCGCACGGTCGGGGACCTGCTGCACCACTACCCGCGCCGCTACGTCGAACGCGGTCAGCTCACCAGCCTGGACGAGCTGGAGGTCGACGAGCACGTCACCGTGCTGGCCCGGATCGAGAAGGTCACCCTGATCCCGTTCCGCGGGCGCAAGGGCGACCGGCTGGAGGTCGTCGTCACCGACGGCCGCAGCCGGCTCTCGCTGGTCTTCTTCAACCAGGGCTGGCGGCAGAAGGAGCTCAGGGCCGGCGCCCAGGGCCTGTTCGCGGGCAAGGTCGGGGTCTTCAACCGGACCCGCCAGCTGGTCTCGCCGGACTACCAGCTGCTCGACGAGGACGCGAGCGCTTCGACCGGAGCCGGCGACGCCGCGAAGCAGTTCGCCGGCCGGCTCATCCCGGTGTACGGCGCCAGCGCGCAGATGCCCAGCTGGAAGCTGTCGATCTGCGTCGAGACGGCGCTCACCAAGCACCTCGGCGACGTCGGCGAACCGCTGCCCGCCGAACTGCGCGAACGCCACGACCTGATCCCGCTGCCCGAGGCGCTGGAGCTGATCCACCGCCCCCGCGGCCACGCCGACCGCGAGCGCGCCCAGAGCCGGCTGCGCTGGGACGAGGCCTTCGTGCTCCAGGTCGCCCTGGCCCAGCGCCGGGCCGCCGACTCCGCCCTGCCCGCCAAACCGCGCAGGGCCCGCGAGGGCGGCCTGCTGGACGCCTTCGACGCCCGGCTGCCGTTCACCCTCACCGAGGGCCAGCGCAAGGTCTCCGCCGAGATCGCCGCCGACCTCGCCACCGACCACCCGATGCACCGGCTGCTCCAGGGCGAGGTCGGCTCCGGGAAGACGCTGGTCGCGCTGCGCGCCATGCTCGCCGTGGTGGACGCGGGCGGCCAGGCGGTGCTGCTGGCGCCCACCGAGGTGCTCGCCCAGCAGCACCACCGCTCGATCGTCGAGATGATGGGGGACCTCGCCGAGGGCGGAATGCTCGGAGGCTCCGACCTCGGCACCCGGGTGGCGCTGCTGACCGGCTCGATGGGCGTCGCCGCCCGCCGGCAGGCCCTGCTCGACATGGCCTGCGGGGACGCCGGGATCGCCATCGGCACCCATGCGCTGATCGAGGACAAGGTGCAGTTCCAGGACCTCGGCCTGGTCGTGGTGGACGAACAGCACCGCTTCGGCGTCGAGCAGCGGGACGCGCTGCGCGCCAAGGGCGAGCAGCCGCCGCACCTGCTGGTGATGACCGCCACCCCGATCCCGCGCACCGTCGCGATGACGGTCTTCGGGGACCTGGAGACCTCCGTCCTGGACCAGCTGCCGGCCGGCCGCTCGCCGATCTCCACCCACGTCGTCCCGGCGCTGGAGAAGCCCAACTTCCTCACCCGGGCCTGGGAGCGGGTCCGCGAGGAGGTCGGCAAGGGCCACCAGGCGTACGTGGTCTGCCCGCGGATCGGGGACGAGGAGCCGGACACTCCCAGGAAGAAGCGCAAGGCCCCCGAGGACGCCTTCGAGGAGGTCGCCGACGCCGGGGCGGAGAGCGACGAGCGCCGGCCGCCGCTCTCGGTGGTGGAGACGGCCGAGAAGCTGACGAAGGGCCCGCTGAACGGCCTGCGGGTGGAGATCCTGCACGGCCGGCTCGCGCCGGAGGCCAAGGACGAGGTGATGCGCCGGTTCTCGGCCGGCGAGGTGGACGTGCTGGTCGCCACCACGGTGATCGAGGTCGGCGTCAACGTCCCCAACTCCACCGCGATGGTCATCATGGACGCCGACCGCTTCGGCGTCTCCCAGCTCCACCAGCTGCGCGGCCGGGTCGGCCGGGGCAGCGCGCCCGGCCTGTGCCTGCTGGTCAGCGAGATGCCCGGGGGCAGCGCCGCGAGGGCCCGGCTGGACGCGGTGGCGGGCACCCTGGACGGCTTCGAGCTGTCCCGGATCGACCTCGAACAGCGCCGCGAGGGCGACGTGCTGGGCCAGGCCCAGTCCGGGGTGAAGTCCTCGCTCAAGGTGCTGTCCGTCCTGGAGGACGAGGAGGTCATCCTCACCGCCCGCACCGAGGCCACCCGGCTGGTCGCCGAGGACCCGGACCTGGCCGCCCACCCGGAGCTGCGCACCGCGCTGGAGAGCCTGCTGGACGAGGACCGCGCGGCCTACATGGAGAAGGGCTGAGCGGCCCTCGCGGAGCCGGATTGTCAGACCCCCGCGAGAGAATGAAGGTGTTCAGGGCGCACCTCCAAGGTGCGTACCTGGCACGACACTTGGGGGTCATGCCATGGCATTCCGTCATCTCAACGAGCTCCCGCTGGGCGACAAGGTCTTCCGGATCGAACTCGCCAGCGACGACGACCGCGAGGTCACCCTCACCCTGACCGGCTGGCGCGAGGGCGCGGCCGCCGCGCCGCTCGCCTCGGGCAAGCTCCGGCTGCCGGTCGAGGACGTCGCCTCGCTGCGGATCGCGCTCAACCGCGCGCTGCGGGCGCTGGCGATCGTCGCCGACGTCTCCGAGCCCATCCCCGACCGCGACGTGCTGCGCGAGCTGTACCCCGGCCACGGCGCCCCCTGGGTGCCGCAGCACGAGGAGGAGCTGGTCCGGCGCTTCCACGACGGCGAGACCGTCGCCCGGATCGCCGCCCGCTTCGGCCGCACGCCCGACTCCGTCCGGACCAAGCTGCGCGAGCTCGGGCACGACCCGCGCCGCCCCGAGTTCTGCCCGCCCGACGGCTGCCTGTCCTGGTCCCGCTACGCCTCGCCGGCCCTGCTCGGCGCGGGCGTCCCGGCCCAGCAGGCGGGCTCCGAGGCGAGCTGAGCCGTACCCGTCCCGCAGGCCCCGCCGGTGCGTCCGGCGGGGCCTGCGCCGTCACCCGCCCGCTCGCCGGGATAGCGTGGTCGGGCAGCGACGAAAGGACCTCCCACCACCATGACCCGCGTGATCGCCGGGGCGGCCGGCGGCCGCCGGCTGGCCGTACCGCCAGGCCGGGGCACCCGTCCGACCTCCGACAAGGCCCGTGAGGCGATGTTCTCCACCCTGGAGGCGCTGCACGGCACCGTGCACGGGGCCCGGATGCTGGACCTGTTCGGCGGATCGGGCGCGGTCGGGCTGGAGGCGCTGTCGCGCGGAGCCGAGCACGTCCTGCTGGTCGAGGCGGACGCCCAGGCGGCCCGGGTGATCCGGGAGAACGTCCGGACGATCGGCCTGCCGGGGGCCGAGGTGCGGGCCGCCAAGGCGGAGAAGGTGATCGCCGGGCCGCCCCCGCAGAGCCCGTACGACCTGGTCTTCCTCGACCCGCCGTACGCGGTGACGGACGAGGAGGTGCGCGAGATGCTGATCACACTCCTGGCCGGGGGCTGGCTCACGGAGGACGCACTCGTCACCGTGGAGCGCAGCACCCGCGGCGGTGGGTTCGACTGGCCCGGGGGTTTCGAGGAGCTGCGCTCCCGCCGCTACGGCGAGGGCACGCTCTGGTACGGTCGCGCCGCCGCCGCGGCCGGCGAGCAGGAGTAACGGGCCGCGGCCCGCAGCATCCGTCACCCCACGAGGGAGCACACACGCCATGCGCCGAGCCGTCTGCCCCGGTTCGTTCGACCCGATCACCAACGGCCACCTCGACATCATCGAGCGGGCCTCGAAGCTGTACGACGTGGTGCATGTCGCGGTCCTGATCAACCGGAACAAGCAGGGCATGTTCACCGTCGACGAGCGGATCGGTCTGATCGAGGAGGTCACCGCGGGCTTCGGGAACGTGGTGGTCGAGTCGCACCACGGCCTGCTGGTGGACTACTGCCGGGAGCGCGGCATCCCCGCGATCATCAAGGGCCTGCGCGCGGTCAGCGACTTCGACTACGAGCTCCAGATGGCCCAGATGAACCACGGCCTGACCGGGGTGGAGACGCTGTTCGTGCCGACCTCGCCGACGTACAGCTTCCTCTCCTCGACGCTGGTCAAGGAGGTCGCCTCGTACGGCGGCGACGTCTCGCACCTGCTGCCCGAGACGGTGCACGGCCGACTGGTCGAGCGGATCGCGGAGCGCAAGGCCGAGCAGTAGTCCACTGCCTGTCTGTTTCTGCCGCTTCGTCACGGATTGTCCGGCAGGCGGGAGCCCGGTTCGGCTCAGGCGTTGTGACCGGGCCCGGCAGTGGCCGTACAGTCTGTATTCCTGCCCTGCGGTGAGGTCCACCGCGTCGGGCCTGCCTCCGCCGGACCGTCGGCGGCACACGGAAAGACGAAGCCCCGTGGACGTGCAGAACAAGGTCGACGAGATCGTGGCGGCGGTCGAGAACGCCCGCTCGATGCCGATGTCGGCCTCCTGCGTGGTGAACCGGGCCGAGCTGATCGGCCTGCTGAACGACCTCAGGTCGGCACTGCCCGCCGAACTCGCCCAGGCCCAGTCGGTGATGGCCGACCACGAGCAGGTCGTGGCGGGCGCCCAGGTCGAGGCCGAGCGGATCATCCAGGGCGCGCACGCCGAGCGCGGCTCGCTGATCTCGGACACCGAGGTGGTCCGCCAGGCCCAGGCCCAGGCCGACCGGATCCTCGCCGAGGCGCGTTCCGAGGCCGACACCAAGCGGGCCGAGGCCGACGACTACGTGGACAGCAAGCTCGCCAACTTCGAGGTCGTGCTGACCAAGACGCTCGGCGCGGTCGGCCGCGGCCGCACCAAGCTGCGCGGCGATTCCAGCGTCTTCGAGACCGGGGCCGACGGCGAGAGCGACGGCGAGGAGTTCCGCCCGCAGAGGGTCAGCCCGAGCCCCGAGGTCGACGAGTACGTCGACGTGAAGCTCGCCACCCTGGAGAGCGTGCTCGGCGCCACCCTGGAGGCGGTCGGCAAGGGCCGCGACAAGCTGCTCGGCAAGCGTCCCATCGACGAGCTGGGCGCCTACCTGGCCGCCGCCGACCAGGCCCAGCAGGCCAAGGAGCGGGCCGAGGCGGTGGCGGCGGGCTTCGCCCACGACGCCGACGGCGAGGACATCGCCTGGTACCGCGAGGACGTCCCGCAGCAGCAGACCTGGCCGGAGCAGACCCCGGCCGCGGCCGGCTGGCAGGCCCCCGGCACCGACCAGTACGCGCCCGCCGCCCAGCAGCAGGGCGGGCAGTACGCCGAGGTGTACGGCGGCGGCTACGACCCGGCCGGCCAGGGCGACCCGTACAACACCCAGTGGGGCCAGCAGCACGGCGGCTACCAGCAGCAGGGCTACCCGGAGCAGCCGCAGGAGGGCTACGGCTACCCCCAGCAGCAGGGGTACGGCGCGCAGTCGTACGACGGCTACACCTACCCCCAGCAGCCCGCCGCCCCGCCGGCCGTGCCGCACCAGCAGCAGGGCCAGCAGCAGGGCCAGGGCCAGGGCCTGGACGAGACCAGCTTCTTCGACACCAGCATGATCGACATGACCAGGCTGCGGGAGCTCGGCGGCCGCTGAACCGGCCCGGCACGACGGTGCGGGAGTCTCCTGACGGGACCGAAGTTGGGCCTGGCGGGAGACTCCGGTAGTCTGACCACTCCGGCCTCTCCATGTCCGGCTGTCGGCTTGCCCGCGCAAGGCCGACCGGACGGAGACGCCAATCGAAGATTCCCCATGGAAGTCAGGACACCGTGAACCGCCTCGACCACCGCGACCCCCTCGTGTTCGACACGCACGAGCTCGGTCGTCGCCCGGGCTCGATGCGCAAGGTGAGTCGGACCGTGGAGGCCCCCGAGGGCTTCGGGATCATCGACGTGATCGGCGTCCCGGAGCGGGACGCGATCGAGCTGGAGCTCCGCCTGGAGTCCGTGGTCGAGGGCGTGCTGGTCACCGGCACCGCCGGGACCCACGTCGAGGGCGAGTGCGTCCGGTGCCTGGAGCCCGTCGAGTTCGACGTCGACGTGGCCTTCCAGGAGCTGTACTACTACCCGGAGTCCGACGAGCGCCACCGCGCCCGGACCGCCGGGACCGAGGACCTCGACGAGGACTCGGAAGAAGAGACTTACCGTCTGGAGGGCGACTTCTTCGACCTCCAGCCGGTGCTGCGTGACGCGGTGGTGCTCGCACTGCCGCTGCAGCCGGTGTGCCAGGAAGACTGCCTGGGCCTGTGCTCCGAGTGCGGAGCGCGCCTGAGCGACGACCCGGCGCACCACCACGATGCCGTCGACCCCCGGTGGGCGGCTCTGCAGGGACTCTCCGCCGCCCCCGGCGACGAGGGTGACGGATCCAAGAACAGCGACACCCGTGAGGGTCTCGCCGAGAACCAGGAGAAGTAGCCGTGGCTGTTCCGAAGCGGAAGATGTCGCGCAGCAACACGCGCCACCGCCGGTCCAACTGGAAGGCCGTTGTTCCGGCCCTCGTGGCGTGCGACCGCTGCCACGAGCCGAAGCTGGGCCACATCGCGTGCCCGAGCTGCGGCACGTACAACCGCCGCCAGGTCCTCTCGGTCTGATCGGCGGGGTGCACGGATCGATGTCGGACGGTAACTCCACCCGCAAGGCGTCCATCGCCCCGAAGGGTTCCTCTTCGGGCGGTGGCAAGGCCGGTGGGCCGGCTTCGACCGAATACGACGTCCTGGAAGGGCGCCTCGGGTACACGCTCGAGCGCGCCCTTCTGGTGCGTGCCCTGACCCACCGCTCGTACGCGTACGAGAACGGCGGGCTGCCCACCAACGAGCGCCTGGAGTTCCTCGGCGACTCGGTGCTGGGACTCGTGGTGACCGACACCCTCTACCGCGTCCACCCGGACGTCCCGGAGGGCACGCTCGCCAAGCTGCGCGCCGCGGTGGTCAACTCCCGCGCGCTCGCGGACGTCGGCCGCGGCCTGGAGCTCGGCACGTTCATCCGCCTCGGCAAGGGCGAGGAGGGCACCGGTGGCCGCGACAAGTCGTCGATCCTCGCCGACACCGTCGAGGCCGTGATCGGCGCCATCTACCTGGACCAGGGACTGGACGCCGCCACCGAGTTCGTCCACCGGCTGTTCGACCCGCTGATCGAGGAGTCCTCTCAGCTGGGCGCCGGCCTGGACTGGAAGACCAGCCTCCAGGAGCTCACCGCCTCGGTGGGCATCGGAGTGCCGGAGTACGTGGTCATGGAGTCCGGCCCGGACCACGAGAAGACCTTCACCGCGGCGGCCCGGGTGGCCGGCGAGGACTTCGGCAGCGGCGTCGGCCGCTCCAAGAAGGAAGCCGAGCAGAAGGCCGCCGAGAGCGCCTGGCGCGCGATCAAGGAGAAGTACGCCGACCGGCTGCCCGCCGGCGCCTGACCTCCGAGTAGCCTTCACTCCTGCTGATCCGTACCGAGCAGGAGGCGTGTTCCCGTGCCCGAACTTCCCGAGGTCGAGGTCGTCCGCCGTGGTCTGGCCTCCTGGGTGGCCGGGCGGACGGTCGCCGACGTCCAGGTGCTGCACCCGCGCGCGGTGCGCCGCCAGCCCGCCGGCGCGGCCGACTTCACCGCCCGGCTGACCGGCACCACCCTCGGCACCGCGCAGCGGCGAGGCAAGTACCTGTGGGTGCCGCTGGCCGGTACGGGGGCGGGGTTCTCGCTGATCGGCCACCTCGGGATGAGCGGCCAGCTCCTCGTCCAGGACCCTGCCGTACCCGACGAGACGCACCTGCGGGTGCGGCTGCGCTTCGACGACGGCGGGCGCGAACTGCGCTTCGTCGACCAGCGGACCTTCGGCGGCCTGGCCGTCGAGGAGGCAGAGGACGGGGACCCGGAGGGCACCCCGGTCTCGATCGCCCACATCGCCCGCGACCCGCTCGACCCGCGCTTCGACGACGCCGCCTTCGCGGCCGCGCTGCGCGCCAAGCGGACCACCGTCAAGCGCGCCCTGCTCGACCAGACCCTGATCAGCGGCGTCGGCAACATCTACGCCGACGAGGCGCTGTGGCGCTCGAAGCTGCACTACGACCGCCCGACCGCGACGCTCACCCGCCCGCAGGCCCTGCTGCTGCTCGCCAACGCCCGGGACGTGATGAACGCGGCGCTCGCCGTCGGCGGCACCAGCTTCGACAGCCTCTACGTCAACGTGAACGGCGAGAGCGGCTACTTCTCCCGCGACCTCGACGCCTACGGCCGCGAGCAGGAGCCCTGCCGCCGCTGCGGCACCCCGATCCGGCGGGCGGCCTGGATGAACCGCTCCAGCTACTTCTGCCCCCGCTGCCAGCGCGTGCCGCGCGTCCGCAGCGGAGGCTGAGCCGCACCCGCGCCGAGTCTCACTTCCGGGTGAGTTCGGGCTCCTGCGGGGCCGGCTCCCCGGGCGTGCCGTGGGTGTCCTGGCCGAAGTAGGCGACCCCGACCGCGGCGACCACCGCGAGCAGGAAGCCGACCACGCCGAGCCAGCCCAGGCCGGCCTTGGAGGAGTCGCCGAGCCAGAGCACGCCGACCGCGCCGGGCAGCACCGTCTCACCGACGACCAGCGCGGCGGTCGCGCCGTTCACCGAGCCGATCTGGAGCGCCACGGTGTGGATGTACATGCCGCCGATGCCGCCGACCAGGACCGCGTACAGCGCCGGGTCGGAGAGCAGCTCGCCGAACGCGAACGGCTCGATGCCGTTGAGGATGCGCACCCCGACGCCCAGGGCGCCGAAGCCGAGACCGGAGAGCAGACCGGCGACGATCGCGCCGTTGGAGCCCATCCGCCGCACCAGCAGGCTGCCGCCGACCAGCAGCACGGTGGTGACGATCAGCAGCGCCCAGTGGAAGGACATCGCCGCGTGGTGGCCGCCCTCCGGCCCGGCGGAGACGGCCAGCAGCACCAGCGCCGAGCAGAGCACGGCGATCGAGGCCCACTCCAGCTGCTTGAGCCGGATGCCCAGCAGCTTGATGCTGAGCACCGCGGTGATCACCAGGTTGGCGCTGATGATGGTCTGGGAGAGGAACAGCGGCAGCAGCCGGGCGGCCAGCGCGCCGAGCCCGAAGCCGATCAGGTCGAGCACCGTCCCGAGGATGAACTCCCAGGTGACGGCGGCCTTCGCGGTCGAGGACAGGCTCGGGCCGCCGTGCTCGGTGGTCGAGGTGGTGGCGCCCTTGGCGGCCTCCTCCCGGGCGGAGCGGCGGGAACCGACGGCCTGGAGGACCGAGCCGGTGCCGTAGCAGGCGGATGCCGCCACGGCGGTGACGAGGCCGATGATCACCGAGCGCTCCGATCGGGAGTTGGGGAGGGAACGGGCTGAGTAAAGACGCCGGGTAAAGAAAGGGCAATGGGACCGGTGGTCCGGGACCACTATGCCCGTTCGCACGGTACGGTCGGCACGCCCCCGAGTGCCCCGGATCCGGTCCGGGTCCGCCGGAACGTACGTCCGGGGGCCTCCCGGGGTTCCCGCGCGGACCGCGACTCAGGGGTGACTGGGGGAAACATCATCCCCGAGGAGGGGAGCGGCCCCGGCGGACGGCGGGGACCCTTGTCAGTACCAGTATGCGAAGGGTATGGCGTGCTCGGGGGCCGGTCACGGTAGCGTCGAGGGCATGAGAACCCTTGCACGACGTTCCCGGGGCGCCGGGCCGCTTGCCCTGGTGGCGGCGCTGCTCGGGCTGCTGCTCCTGCTGGCGCCGGCGGCCTCGGCGGCCGGGCTGAGCGACGCGGCCGCCACCCTGAAGAAGGGCCAGGTCTACGTCGACCCGGCCATGACCGGCCGTTTCAGCCAGGACCAGGCCGACGCCCTGACCAAGAAGATCGAGAAGGCCGACAAGCCGATCTTCGTCGCGGTGCTCCCCGACTCCTCGACCTACGCCAAGGACACCGTCTTCAAGGACATCCGCACCAAGGTCGGCGTCGACGGCGTCTACGCGATCTGGCGCGGCGACCAGTTCACCGCCCGGGCCGACCGCGGCGCGCTGGGCGCCGGCCTCCCGGAGCGGATCTCCGGCGCGGCCTTCCGCTCCAACGGCGGCGACATCAACGCCACCCTGAACGACTTCGTCGACCAGGCCGCCCCGCAGACCAAGGGCACCGGGGTCAACCACAGCACCTCGATCGCCTGGGTGGTCATCCCGGTGGTCGTGCTGGCGCTGGCCGGCGCCGGCGTCTTCCTCCTCTTCCGCCGCGCCAAGCAGCGCAAGGAGGCGCAGGCCCGCGCCGAGCTGGACCAGCTGCGCCGGGTCGTGGACGAGGACATCACGGCCTTCGGCGTCGAACTGGAGCGGCTCGACTTCAACCCGGCCGCGGCCGACGCGGACGACGTCCAGCGCACCGACTACAGCCGGGCCCTGGACTCGTACGAGAAGTCCAAGCGGCTGATGGACGAGGCGAAGAAGCCCGAGGACGTCAAGCAGGTCACCGAGGCGATCGAGGACGGCCGCTTCTCGCTGGCCACCCTGGCCGCCCGGCGGGAGAAGCGGCCGCTGCCCGAGCGCCGTCCCCCGTGCTTCATGGACCCGCGCCACGGCCCGTCCGTCAAGGACGTGGACTGGGCCCCGGCCGGCGGCACCTCCCGTTCCGTGCCGGTCTGCCAGGCCGACGCGGACCGGGTCGCGGCGGGCCTCGACCCGGCGATCCGCACCGTCGACACCGAGCAGGGCCCGCAGCCGTACTGGAACGCCGGCCCGGCGTACGCCCCGTACGCGGGCGGCTACTACGGCGGCTTCGGCGGCGGCGGTCTGCTGCCGGGCCTGCTGGTCGGCACCATGCTCGGCTCGATGATGAGCACCCCGGCCTACGCGGCCGCGCCGATGATGGACGGTGGCCACGGCTACCAGGACCAGTTCGAGGGCGGCGACTTCACCGGGGCCGACTTCAACGGCGGCGACTTCGGCGGGTTCGGCGGCGGCGGTGGCGACTTCGGTGGCGGCGGCGACTTCGGCGGCGGGGACTGGTAACCCGCCGGACCGACGTCCGACCCCAGCGGCCCCGCCGGCCTTCCGGCGGGGCCGCTCCCGTTCGCGCGGGGGCGCGGGCGGGAGGCTAGGGTCGGGACATGCATGGTCGCGACGCCCACAGTGAGGAACCGGTCCGGGTGACCGCCTGGGTCCGGGGGAAGGTCCAGCAGGTCGGGTTCCGCTGGTGGACCAGGGCACGGGCGCTGGAGATCGGACTGACCGGCTACGCGAGCAACCTCGGCGACGGCCGGGTCCAGGTGGTGGCCGAGGGACTGGCCGCCGACTGCGAGCAGTTGCTGACCCGGCTGCGCGGGCCGGGGACCCCGGGGAACGTCAGCGGGGTCACCGAGATCTGGACGGCCGTCGGCCCTGGTTACGAGGGTTTCGAGATCCGCTGAGCCGCCCCGGGCCGACCGGGCCGGGCAGCCCTTCGGGGGCCCCGGGGCGGCTGTGCGACGGCCCCCGGGCAGCCGCAGGGCGGGCCGTCGGCCGGGCTACCGGGGAAAAGATCGGGAACCGGCGGTGTCACGAGGTTGCCATCCGGGCAGACTCGTGGTTGACTCCGCATCGAACGATGATCCACGAGCACGTGGTGGACCCCTCCCGACACCCCCAGGCGTGACGACACCGCCGGGCAGGTGACAGGGGAGCGGTAGCGTGCGGTGATCGTGTTGACCCTTTCCGTCTTTGGTGAGACGCTGGAAGCCCGCGCACACGATCGCGATTTCCCGGCAGGCGCATGCCCTCGTGAGCCCAGCTCACGGTGGTTGTGCCGTAGTGCCCAGCCAGCACTTCGGGTCACGCGCCGCGCGTGCGTCCCCCTTCCCCCTAGACCTGTACCGTTCCGGTTCGGTCACTCAGCGTGGAGGACCATTCATCATGGCAAAGGCGCTTCTCGGGTACGTCGGCGGCCCCGACCCGCGAATGCTCTCCGAGATGCGGCGGCTTCAGCAGCGCGTCCAGGATCTTGAAGCCGAGCTCCTTCGGATGCAGGCTGAGAACGACGCTCTGACCGCTGTCGCTGACGAGCACTCTCTGCTCAACAGCATCGATCTGGATCAGCGGGAGCCGGCTCTCACCTGAGTCCCGCCCGGTCCTCGCAGATCGACGCCGCTGTGCACTGAGTCGCCCCGAAAGGGACGCAGCTTGCAAGGGACGCCCGGATGTGGCGTCCCTTCGTCGTGTCCGCCGCCGGATACAGTCGGTTTCCGTCGTGAGCGATTGAGGAGACCGGCCGCGTGCACCTGAAGAGTCTGACGCTGCGCGGGTTCAAGTCCTTCGCCTCCAGCACCACCCTGCGCTTCGAACCGGGCATCACCTGCGTCGTCGGCCCGAACGGCTCCGGCAAGTCCAACGTGGTGGACGCGCTGTCCTGGGTGATGGGCGAGCAGGGCGCCAAGACGCTGCGCGGCGGCAAGATGGAGGACGTCATCTTCGCCGGGACCAGCGGGCGCGCCCCGCTCGGCCGCGCCGAGGTCAGCCTCACCATCGACAACACCGACGGCGCCCTGCCGATCGACTACTCCGAGGTGACGATCACCCGGACCATGTTCCGCAACGGCGGCAGCGAGTACGCCCTCAACGGCGAGACCTGCCGACTGCTGGACATCCAGGAACTGCTCTCCGACTCCGGCATCGGCCGCGAGATGCACGTCATCGTCGGGCAGGGGCAGCTGGACTCCGTGCTGCACGCCGACCCGATGGGCCGGCGGGCCTTCATCGAGGAGGCGGCCGGCGTCCTCAAGCACCGCAAGCGCAAGGAGAAGGCGCTGCGGAAACTGGACGCGATGCAGGCCAACCTCAACCGGGTCCAGGACCTGGTGGCCGAACTGCGCCGCCAGCTCGGACCGCTCGGCCGACAGGCCAGGATCGCCCGCCGGGCCGCCGGCATCCAGGCCGACCTGCGCGACGCCCGGCTGCGGCTGCTCGCCGACGACCTGTGCACGCTGCGCCGGGCCGTCGAGGCCGAGGTCGCCGACGAACTGGCGCTGCGGCTGCGCCGCACCACCGTCGAGCAGGAGCTGGCCCGCGCGGTGCAGCGCGAGCGCCTCCTGGAGGCACAGGTCGAGCAGCTCGGCCCCGGTCTGGAGGCCGCCCGGCAGACCTGGTACCGGCTCTCCGCACTCGCCGAGCGCACCCGCGGCACCATCGGACTGGCCGAGGCCCGCGCCCGGCACGCCGCCGCCGGGGGCCGGGGCGAGGAACGGCGCGGGCGCGACCCGGAGGAGCTGGAGCGGGAGGCCGAGCGGGTCCGCGAGGAGGAGGCCGCACTGACCGAGGCGCTGGAGGAGGCCCGGTACGCGCTGGCCGAGGCGGTCGAGCGCCGAGGCGGACTGGAACGGGAGCTGGCCGCCGAGGAGCGCCGGCTGCGGGACGCCGCCCGGGCCATCGCCGACCGCCGCGAGGGCCTGGCCCGGCTGCAGGGGCAGGCCGCCGCCGCCCGCTCCGAGGCCGCCGCGGCGCAGGCCGAGATCGGCCGGCTCGCCGAGGCCAGGGACGAGGCACTGCTGCGAGCCGGAGCCGCCCAGGGCGAACTGGACGAGCTCCAGCGGCAGGTGGACGGCCTGGCCGGGGACGACGAGCAGGCCGAGGCCCGGTACCAGCGGGCGCGCGAGCAGCTGGCCGCCGTGGAAGGGGAACTGGCCGCGGCCCGGGAGGCGGCCGGCGCCGCCGAGCGCGAGCGGGCCGGGCTGACCGCGCGGCACGAGGCGCTCTCCCTCGGGCTGCGCCGCAAGGACGGCACCGGGGCGCTGCTGGCCGCGGCGGAGCGGCTGGCCGGACTGCTCGGCCCGGCCTCCGCGCTGCTGCGGATCGAGGCGGGCTACGAGGTGCCGATCGCCGCGGCGCTCGGCGCGGTGGCCGACGCGGTGGCCGTCGACTCGCCGTCCGCCGCCGTCGGGGCGCTGCGGCTGCTGCGGGCCGAGGACGCCGGCCGGGCCGCACTGCTGATCGCCGGTGACACCGAAGTGCCCGAAGTGATCGGGGGATTGCCGGACGGGGCCTGCTGGGCGGCCGAACTGGTCGGTGGCCCGGCCGAGTTGACCGGTGCGGTCCGGCGGATGCTGGCCGGGGTCGCGGTGGTCGAGGACCTGGACCGGGCGCTGTCGCTGGTCGCCTCGCGGCCCGGAATCCGTGCCGTCACCGCCGACGGGGACCAGCTCGGGGCCGGATCCGCCCAGGGCGGATCCGCCGGCGCGCCGAGCCTGCTGGAGACCCAGGTAGCGGTGGACGAGACGGCCCGGGCGCTCGGCGAACTCGCCGTCCGCTGCGCCGAGTCGGCCGAACGACTGGCCCGACTCGCCGAGCAGCGGCGGGAGTCGGCGGCCGAGGTGGAGCACCTGGCGGAGCGGCGGCGTCACGAGGAGAAGGAGCGGGCGCAGGTCGCCGGGGCGCTCGGCCGGCTCGGCGGGCAGGCCCGGGCCGCCGCCGGGGAGGCCGAGCGGCTGTCCGCCGCCGCCGCGCGGGCCGAGCAGGGACTGGCCGAACTGCTCGACAGGGCCGAGGAGTCGGCGCGGCGCCTGGCCGCCGCCGAGGAGTCCGCCGAGGCAGGGGAGGACGAGCCGGACACCGCCGAACAGCAGCGGCTGGCCGGGGCTGCGAGCGACGCCCGGCAGGCCGAACTGGAGGCCCGGCTCGCTGTGCGCACCCACGAGGAGCGGGTCCGCGCCCTGACCGGCCGGGCCGACCAGCTGGACCGGGCCGCCCGCGCCGAGCGCGAGGCGCGCGCCCGGGCCGCCGAGCGCCTCCGGCGCGCCGAGCACGACGCCGGGGTGGCGAACGCCGTCGCGGCGGGCGCCCGGCAGCTGCTGGCCTGCCTGGAGGTGTCGCTGGCCCGCGCGGACGCCGGGCGGGCGGCCGTCGAGCAGGCGCGCGCCGAGCGCGAGCACGAGTTGCGCGAGCACCGGGAGCACGGCCGCGGGCTCAAGGAGGAGCTGGACAAGCTGGTCGACGCCGGGCACCGGGACGAGGTGCTGCGGGCCGAGAAGCGGCTGCGGATCGAGCAACTGGAGGCCCGCGCGCTGGAGGAGTTCGGCATCGACGGCGGCGAGCTGCTCGCCTCGTACGGGCCGGACCGGCCGGTACCGCCCCCGCCCGCCGAGGACGGGGCGGAGCCGGGGGCGCCGTACCCGTACGTCCGGGCCGAGCAGGAGAAGCGGCTGCGGGCGGCCGAGAAGGCATACCAGCAGCTGGGCAAGGTCAACCCGCTCGCCCTGGAGGAGTTCGCCGCGCTGGAGGAGCGCCACCGCTTCCTCGGCGAGCAGCTCGACGACCTCAAGCGCAGCCGGCGCGACCTGCTGGACATCGTCCGGGACGTGGACCAGCGGGTCGAGCAGCTGTTCACCTCGGCGTACCACGACACCGCCGCCCAGTTCGAGGGCGTCTTCGCCCGGCTCTTCCCCGGCGGGGAGGGCCGGCTGGTGCTGACCGACCCGGAGAACATGCTCACCACCGGGGTCGAGGTGGAGGCCCGCCCGCCGGGCAAGAAGGTCAAGCGGCTGTCGCTGCTCTCCGGCGGCGAGCGCTCGCTGACCGCGGTGGCGCTGCTGGTGGCGATCTTCAAGGCCCGGCCCAGCCCGTTCTACGTGATGGACGAGGTGGAGGCGGCGCTGGACGAGACCAACCTGCGCCGGCTGATCGGGATCATGGAGGAGCTGCGGGAGAGCTCCCAGCTGATCGTGATCACCCACCAGAAGCTCACCATGGAGTCGGCCGACGCCCTCTACGGCGTGACCATGAAGGGCGACGGCATCTCGCAGGTGATCAGCCAGCGGCTGCGCGAGGGGGCACCTCCCGGCCGCCAGGCCGGGGGAGAGCACCGGGAACGGCGGCCGCGGGCGGTGCGCACCGCATCGGTGTAGGGCGGCTGCGGTCCATCCGGGCTCCGGTCGCGGATACTGGAGCGGTTATGGAATACGTGATCCTTGCCGTAGTCATCGCCGTGGTCGCCATCGGCGCGATCGCGGGCCTCGTCGTTTCCGGCAGACGACGCCAGCAGCTGCCCCCGAAGTCGCAGGCGCCGGTCATCACGGCGCCGAAGACCCCGCAGGAGCCCCAGGTCGGCGAGGAGTCCGCGCCGCCGACCGAGGAACCTCGTCGCACCGTCGAGGAAGTCCCGCTCCCCGAAGCCCCCGAGACCGTCGAAGCCCCCGAGGCCGTCGAGGTCGAGGCCCCGGCGGAGGCCGGGACGGCACCCGCCATCGAGGTCCCCGAGCCCACCGCCGGCCGGCTGGTCCGGCTGCGCTCGCGGCTCTCCCGCTCGCAGAACTCGCTCGGCAAGGGCCTGCTCTCGCTGCTCTCCCGGGAGCACCTGGACGAGGACACCTGGGAGGAGATCGAGGAGACCCTGCTCACCGCCGACGTCGGCGTCACGCCCACCCAGGAGCTGGTCGAGCGGCTGCGCACCCGGGTGAAGGTGCTCGGCACCCGTACGCCCGACGAGCTGCGCGCGCTGCTGCGCGAGGAGCTCGTCGAGCTGGTCGGCAAGGACGCCGACCGCGCCGTCCGCTCCACCAAGCACGAGGAGGGCCCGGCGGTGGTCCTGGTGGTCGGCGTCAACGGCGTCGGCAAGACCACCACCACCGGCAAGCTGGCCCGCGTCCTGGTCGCCGACGGCCGCAAGGTGGTGCTCGGCGCCGCCGACACCTTCCGCGCCGCCGCCGCCGACCAGCTCCAGACCTGGGGCGAGCGGGTGGGTGCGCGCACCGTGCGCGGCCCGGAGGGCGGGGACCCGGCCTCGATCGCCTTCGACGCGGTCAAGGAGGGCATCGCCGAGGGCGCGGACACCGTGCTGATCGACACCGCCGGCCGCCTGCACACCAAGACCGGCCTGATGGACGAGCTGGGCAAGGTCAAGCGGGTCGTCGAGAAGCACGGCCCAGTGGACGAGGTGCTGCTGGTGCTGGACGCCACCACCGGCCAGAACGGCCTGATCCAGGCCCGGGTGTTCGCCGAGGTGGTCGACATCACCGGCATCGTGCTGACCAAGCTGGACGGCACCGCCAAGGGCGGCATCGTGGTCGCGGTCCAGCGCGAGCTGGGCGTCCCGGTCAAGCTGATCGGCCTGGGCGAGGGCGCGGACGACCTGGCGCCGTTCGAGCCGGGCGCGTTCGTGGACGCGCTGATCGGGGACTGACGTCCCCGCCGCCCGCCGAGGGCGCACGAAGGGCCCGCCCCCTCCACGGGGCGGGCCCTTCCGCGTGCCGGGAGGGTCAGGAGGCCATCCAGGCCGGCTCGGCGGTGCGCTCGCGGCTGCGGTGGCAGGCGTAGGCGAGGGTGCCGAGCAGCAGCCGTGCCTCCGGCGGGCAGCCCGCGTTGTCGCGGGTGGGGCGGCGCAGCCAGCGGACCGGGCCGAGGCCGGCGAGGACGGTGGGCGGGGCGGCGACGTAGCTGCCCTCGCCGTGGCAGGTCAGGTCGAGCGCGGCGTCGTCCCAGCCCATCCGGTACAGCAGGTCGGGCAGGCGCCGGGCGGTGCCGGCGGCGACCAGGAACTGGAGCCGGCCGGTGGGGGCGGCGAGCACCGGGCCGACCTGGGTGCCCATCCGCTCCAGCCGGACCAGCGCCTGGAGGCCGGCCTGCTCGGGGACGTCCAGGACGTCGAAGGCGCGGCCGGTGGGGAACAGCACCGAGCCCTCGGCGCGGCCGGCGCGGGCCCGGCCGTCGTCGCCGGGCAGGGGGTGCAGGCCGGGCGCGGCGCAGCGGGGGGAGCCGCAGGGACAGCGGGTCGGGGCGGCGGTGCCGGTGACCGGGGCGCCGGTGGACGGGGCGCCGGTGGCGACCGCCCAGCCCCAGCGGCCGGTGTACTCCGCGGCGGCCTGGGACGCGGTGACCTTGGTGCGGCGGCGCGCCCCCAGCGGTGCCAGCCGCAGGTGCCCCAGCCGAAGTTCGCCGAACAGGTTGTCCATGCCTCCCCCAACAGGTTCTCGTTGCCGATGGTTACGGGACGGTGACTGTGTGTCGATTGTCAGCCGTGTGGTGCGTAGTGCGGTGGCGGCGCGCAGCGCGTGGTGTGCGCCTGTTCTGCCGGTGCGCCTCGGGCGCCGCCTTGTGGGGGCGGCGCCGATGCCGGATCGTCGTGTGCGTGGGGCTGCCGCCGCTCCGAGTGGACGGTGAACTCGCCTGGGGCTGCGGTGGATTGCCGGTTGTGCCGGGCCCTCCGGGATGCGCCGGGGGACTTGGCGGCCCGCATATGCCGGGCCGTTGGGACTCCCTAAGTGAAGCGTGTGCCCCCGGGCTTCGGTTCACTCCTGGGGGTGGCGAAAGGTGGCGTTTCGCCAGGGCCGCTCCCACGGGCCCCTCGCGGGGCATTACGTTCAGCACGCGGATGTCGTCGAAGCCTGTTCCGGGCCATCGGGGAACGGGAGTTGGGAATCTGACGGATCGTCCGCAACGATGGCACACCAGTGCGAGGGCGCTGCGGTACGGCGGCACGGCAGAACCTCGGGCAGGTACGTCTGGCAAGAGCCCGCAACCGTCGGGCGGTCACGATCGGGGGCCCCGCCAGGGGCCGGGCGGGATGGGGACGTTACCCATGGCAGAGAAGCAACCGAATGAGAAGCTGACCACGTGGTTCGCCCGCAGTGGCTGGTCCAAGGGCGAGTTGGCCCGCCAGGTCAACCGCCGGGCCCGGCAGATCGGCGCCCACCACGTGTCCACCGACACCTCACGGGTGCGCCGCTGGCTCGACGGCGAGCAGCCCCGCGAGCCGATTCCCAAGCTCATGTCGGAACTCTTCTCCGAACGCTTCGGCTCGGTGGTGTCGGTCGAGGACCTCGGTCTGCGCGCCGCGATCCCGGTCTCCACCGTGGGCGGCGGCGTCGACCTGCCGTGGAGCGGCCCGCAGACCGTCCAGCTGATCAGCGACTACTCCCGCAGCGACCTCATGCTCAACCGCCGGGGCTTCCTCGGCACCTCGCTGGCCCTGACCGCGGGCGCCGCGCTGATCGAGCCGATGCAGCGCTGGCTGACCCCCGGCCCGACCGGCGTCCCCACCCCGATCCTCACCGCGGCCAACGGCGGCGAGGCCTTCACCGGCCGGCTCTCCGAACCCGAGCTCGAACTACTGGAGCAGACCACGGTCATGTTCCGGCAGTGGGACGCGCAGAACGGCGGCGGGCTGCGCCGCAAGGCCGTCGTCGGCCAGCTGCACGAGGTCACCGACCTGCTCCAGGAGACGTACAGCGAGGACACCACCAGGCGGCTGTTCCGCCTCACCGCCGAACTCGCCCACCTGGCCGGGTGGATGTCGTACGACGTCGGGATGCACCCGAGCGCGCAGAAGTACTACGTGCTCGCCCTGCACGCCGCCAAGGAGGCGGGCGACCGCCCGTTCGGCGCGCTCATCCTCACCGACATGAGCCGCCAGATGATCCACCTCAACCGGGGCGAGGACGCCCTGGAACTCATCCACCTGGCCCAGTACGGCAGCCGCGACACCGCCACCCCGCGCCAGCAGTCCCTGCTGTTCGCGATGGAGGCGCGCGCCTACGCCACCATCGGCGAGGTCAACCGCTGCGCCCGGGCGATCCGGCTGGCCGAGGACACCTTCACCGACATCCGGGACGGCGACCAGGACCCGGACTGGCTGAAGTTCTTCTCACCGGCCGAGCTGAACGCCGAGAACGCGCACTCCTTCCGCGACCTCGCGTACCACTCGGACAACGCCGAGCTCTACGCCTCGCTGTCCGCTCCGGTGATGGAGACCGCGGTCGACCTGTTCCGGCAGGACGCCGACCACGTGCGCTCGTACGCCTTCAACCTGATCGGCATGGCCAGCGTCCACCTGCTGCAGAAGGAGGCCGAGCAGGCGGTGGTGATGGCCGAGCAGGCGGTGGACATCGCCACCAAGGTGCGCTCGGAGCGGCTGAACTCCCGGGTGCGCAAGACCACGGAGGCCGCGGCGGCCCGGTACAAGGGCGTGGACGCGGTGAGCCGGCTCAAGGAGCGGGTGGTCCAGGACATCCCGGAGTTCGTCTCGGTGGTCTGACCGGGGCCTCCGGGGGAAGCTCCACCGACCGTGACGGCCGCCGCCGTCACGGTCGGTGGTGTGTCCGGCGTCCGGCGGGGGTGCGGGGCCGACGGGGTTCGCGCGGCCCGCCTCCCGCCTCCCGCGCAGCCGCGGTTCACGCAGCCGTAACCCGCGCGTCGCACGCGTCACCGCGGTGAAACACCAGGCCGCACCGGCCGAAACCAGCCTTCGGCACGCTCCTCCTCAACGCCGACACCCCGGGTGGCACCACGGGACGGGTCCCCGGGTGCGGATCGGCCTGGACGCAGAGGAGACGCCGATGCCGGACGGCTTCAGTGCGGGCGACACCGCCTTCGTACTCATCAGTGCGGCCCTGGTCATGCTGATGACCCCAGGGCTGGCCTTCTTCTACGGGGGCATGGTCAGGGCCAAGAGCACGCTGAACATGCTGGCGATGAGCTTCCTCTCGCTCGGCGTCGTCAGTGTGCTGTGGGTCCTCTACGGCTACTCGCTCAGCTTCGGCTCCGACTCCTTCGCGGGCCTGATCGGCAACCTCGACCACCTCGGGATGCGCGGCCTCGGCCTCGACGAGCTGACCGGCACCATCCCGGTGACCGCCTTCGCGCTCTTCCAGCTGATGTTCGCGGTCATCACGCCCGCGCTGATCAGCGGGGCCGTCGCGGACCGGGCGAGGTTCGCCGCCTGGGGCCTGTTCATCGCGCTCTGGGTCACGGTCGTCTACTTCCCGGTCGCGCACTGGGTGTTCTACTTCGACGGCGGCCACGGCGGCTGGCTGGGCGACCGCAACGGTGTGATCGACTTCGCCGGCGGGACCGCCGTGCACATCAACGCGGGCGTCGCCGGCCTCGCGCTCTGCCTGGTGCTGGGCAAGCGGATCGGCTTCAAGAAGGACCCGATGCGCCCGCACAGCCTGCCGCTGGTGATGCTCGGCTCCGGGCTGCTCTGGTTCGGCTGGTTCGGCTTCAACGCGGGCTCGGCGCTGGCCGCCAACGGCGTCGCCGCGATGGCGATGGTCAACACCCAGGTCGCCACCGGTGCGGCGCTGGTCGGGTGGCTGGCCTACGAGAGGGTCAAGCACGGCGCCTTCACCACGCTGGGCGCCGCCTCCGGCGCGGTGGCCGGGCTGGTCGCGATCACCCCGGCCTGCGGCTCGGTCAGCCCGCTGGGCGCGGTCGCGATCGGACTGGTCGCGGGCGCGGTCTGCTGCGCCGCCGTCTCGCTCAAGTACCGCTGGGGCTTCGACGACTCGCTCGACGTGGTGGGCGTGCACGCGGTCGGCGGTGCGGTCGGCTCGCTGCTGGTCGGACTGTTCGCCACCGGCGGGGTCGGCCAGGGCGTCAAGGGGCTGTTCTACGGGGGCGGGATCGGGCAGCTGGGCAAGCAGGCGATGGGGGTCGCGGTGGTCGCGGCGTACTCCTTCGCGCTGTCGTGGCTGCTGGCCAAGGCGGTCGACCGGCTGATCGGCTTCCGGGTGTCCGCGGAGGTCGAGACGGCCGGCATCGACCAGGCCGAGCACGCCGAGTCCGCCTACGATTTCAGCGCCGTGGGGGCGGGCCTGGCCCGGGCCCTGCCGGGCCTGGCCGCCGCCGCGCAGTCCGCCGCCGCGGAGCCCGTCGCCGAGCGGCCCGCGGGGAAGTCCGCGGCGCCCGCGGAGAAGCCCGCCGCGCCCGCGGAGAAGCCCGCCGCGCCCGCCGCGGCAGCCGTGCCCGCCGAGAAGAAGACCGAGGTCGATGCCCGATGAAGCTCATCACCGCCGTGATCAAGCCGTACCGACTGGACGAGGTGAAGGCCGCCCTGCAGGCCTTCGGGGTGCACGGCCTGACCGTCACCGAGGCCAGCGGCTACGGCCGCCAGCGCGGCCACACCGAGGTGTACCGGGGGGCCGAGTACACCGTGGACCTGGTGCCGAAGGTCAGGATCGAGGTCCTGGTCGAGGACGAGGACGCGGAGGACCTGATCGACGTCCTGGTGAAGGCCGCCCGGACCGGGAAGATCGGCGACGGGAAGGTCTGGAGCGTCCCGGTGGACACCGCCGTACGGGTCCGCACCGGCGAGCGCGGGCCGGACGCCCTGTAGCCCCTCGTGCGGCCCGGTGACCGGTCGCCCCGCACCGCGGACGGCGGGTCCGTCCACCCCCGGGGTGCGGGTCCGCCCGACGGCGTACCGGCGTCGTCCGGCCGGCCGAACGGGCACCGGCGGAACGGGTCACCGGCCGGACGGCCCACCGGCAGACGATCCAGGAGCAGGACGGTTCACCAGCAGGACGGTTCACCGGCAGGACGGTTCACCGGCACGGCGGTTCACCAGCACGACGGACGGGACCCACGCACATGACCACCGAGACCAGCCCCTCCGACCCCGTCGACCCTGCCGACCCCGCCGGTCACGCCGTCGCCCGGGCCGCGCTGCTCGCCGGTCCCGGCCCGGGGGGTCGCCCGCGGCGCCGGTCGCTCGCCCGGCTCACCGACGACTGGCTGGCCGGGCTGTTCGCGGCCGCCGGTGCCCCGCCCGGCGTCGCGTTGGTCGCGGTCGGCGGCTACGGGCGCGGCGAGCTCTCCCCGCGCAGCGACCTGGACGTCCTGCTGCTGCACGACGGTCCGATCGCCCGGGAGCTGCCCGAGCGGATCTGGTACCCGGTCTGGGACACGGGCGGCAGGCTGGACCACGCGGTGCGCACCGTCACCCAGGCCCGCGCGGTCGCCGCCGCCGACCTCAAGGCCCAGCTCGGCCTGCTGGACGCCCGGCACCTCGCCGGGGACCGGGCGCTCACCGACGCGCTGCGCTCCGCGGTGCTCACCGACTGGCGTGCGAGCGCCCCCGCGCGCCTGCCGGAGCTTCGCGAGCTGGGCCGCGCGCGGGCCGAACGACACGGTGAACTCTCCTTCCTGCTGGAGCCCGACCTGAAGGAGGCCCGCGGCGGACTGCGCGACGTCGTGGTGCTGGACGCGATCGCCGCCACCTGGCTGGCCGACGCGCCGCGGGACGGCCTGGACGACGCCGCCACCCGGCTGGCCGACGTGCGCGACGCGCTGCACCTCGCCACCGGCCGGGCCACCGACCGGCTCGCCCTCCAGGACCAGGACCAGGTCGCCGAACGGCTCGGCGTGCTGGACGCCGACACCCTGCTGCGCCGGGTCTACGAGGCCGCCCGCACCGTCGCGTACGCGAGCGACGTGGCCTGGCGGTCGGTGGACCGGGTGCTCGCGGCCCGCGGCGGAAGCGGCCGGCGGGCGCGCCGTCCGGGCATCCCGTTCATCGGTTCCGGACGCGGCGGCGGCGCGGTGGCCCGGGGCGCGGTCGAACGGCGGCCGCTCGCCGAGGGAGTGGTCGAGCAGGACGGCGAGGCGGTGCTCGCCCAGGGCGCCCGCCCGGCCGCCGACCCGGTGCTGCCGCTGCGCGCCGCGGCCGCCGCCGCGCAGAACGGGCTGGCCCTCTCCCACGCCACGGTGCGCCGGCTGGCCGCCGAGTGCCGCCCGCTGCCGGTGCCCTGGCCGGACGAGGCGCGCGAGCAGCTGGTCACCCTGCTGGGCGCGGGGGAGCCCGCCGTACCGGTGTGGGAGGCCCTGGAGGCGCAGGGACTGGTCCGACGGCTGCTGCCGGACTGGGAACGGGTGCGCTGCCGTCCGCAGCGCAACGCGGTGCACCGCTGGACGGTGGACCGGCACCTGGTCGAGACGGCCGCGCGGGCCGCCGCGATGACCCGCCGGGTGGCCCGGCCGGACCTGCTGCTGATCGCCGCGCTGCTGCACGACATCGGCAAGGGCTGGCCGGGGGACCACAGCGAGGCGGGCGAGGTGATCGTCCGCGACCTCGGCGCCCGGATGGGCTTCGGCCCCGCGGACACCGAGACCCTCGCGGTGCTGGTCCGCCACCACCTGATGCTGGTGGACACCGCGACCCGGCGGGACCCGGACGACCCGGCCACCGTCGAGGCGGTCACCAAGGTCGTCGCCACCCTGCCCGAGCTGGAACTGCTGCACGCGCTCACCGAGGCCGACGCGCTGGCCACCGGCCCGGCCGCGTGGAGCGGCTGGCGGGCCTCGCTGGTGAACGGCCTGGTGGCCCGGGTGGCCGGCCGGCTGGCCGGTACCGGCGCCCCGCCGGCGGAGACGGCGCCGACCGCGGAGCAGGAACGGCTCGCGGTCGAGGCAGCCCGCACCGGGCAGCCCGCGCTGTCGCTGCGGGTCCGGTCCGAGGCGTCGGGGCCGGGCGGGCCGGTGGGCGCCGAGCCGATGGGCGTCGAGCTGAACCTGGCGGTCCCGGACCGGCCCGGGCTGCTCGGCACGGCCGCCGGGGTGCTCGCGCTGCACCGGCTGGCCGTCCGCTCGGCCGGGCTGCGCGAGCTGGACCCGGTGGGCGCCGGGCCGGTGCTGCTGCTGTCCTGGCGGGTGGCGGCCGAGTACGGGGAGCTGCCGGAGGCGGCCCGGCTGCGGGCCGACCTGCGCCGGGCGCTGGACGGCTCGCTGGACGTCGCCCGCCGGCTCGCCGAGCGGGACGCCGCCGCCCCGCGCCGCCGGGGCATCCCCACCCCGCCGCCGCTGGTCGCGGTGGCGCCCGCGGTGGCCTCGGCGACGGCGACGGTGCTGGAGGTCCGCGCGCACGACGCCCCCGGGCTGCTGCACCGGATCGGCCGGGCGCTGGACGGGGCGGGTGTGCGGGTGCGCACCGCGCACGTCTCCACGCTCGGCGCGGAGGCCGTCGACTCGTTCTACCTGACCGACGGGGCGGGCCGTCCGCTGACCGCCGGGCGGGCGGGCGAGGTGGCGGCCGCCGTCCGGGCCGCGCTGGGCTGAGCGGCGGGCCGGTGCCGGGCGCGGCTCCGCGTGCGGGGCGCGGGTCCGGGCCGGAACCCCGGAGAAGGTCCGGGCAACGGTTCCGACCGGGGGTGGAGACCGTACCCGGGGCGGCCGGATACCCTGGGGGGCGACGACCGTACCGATTTCGATGCCGCAGAGGACCCGCGACGACGTGTTCGACACCCTTTCCGATCGCCTCGCAGCGACGTTCAAGAACCTCCGGGGCAAGGGCCGCCTGAGCGAGGCGGACATCGACGCCACCGCCCGCGAGATCCGCATCGCGCTGCTGGAGGCGGACGTCGCGCTGCCGGTCGTCCGGGCCTTCATCAAGCAGGTCAAGGAGCGGGCGCTCGGTGTCGAGGTCTCCGGCGCGCTGAACCCCGCGCAGCAGATCATCAAGATCGTCAACGAGGAGCTCATCGCGATCCTCGGTGGCGAGACCCGCCGGGTGCGGTTCGCCAAGAGCGGCCCGACGGTGATCATGCTCGCCGGTCTCCAGGGTGCCGGTAAGACCACCCTCGCGGGCAAGCTCGGCCACTGGCTGAAGACGCAGAAGCACACCCCGCTGCTGGTCGCCTGCGACCTCCAGCGCCCCAACGCGGTCAACCAGCTCCAGGTGGTCGCCGAGCGCGCCGGCGTGGCCTTCTACGGCCCGCAGCCGGGCAACGGCGTCGGCGACCCGGTGCAGGTGGCCAAGGACTCGATCGAGTACGCCAAGCAGAAGCAGTACGACGTCGTCATCGTCGACACCGCCGGCCGCCTGGGCATCGACGCCGAGCTGATGCAGCAGGCCGCCGACATCCGCGCCGCGGTGAACCCGGACGAGGTCCTGTTCGTCGTCGACGCGATGATCGGCCAGGACGCGGTCACCACCGCCCAGGCCTTCCTCGACGGCGTCGACTTCACCGGCGTGGTGCTCTCCAAGCTCGACGGCGACGCCCGTGGTGGTGCGGCCCTGTCGGTCGCCCACGTCACCGGCCGGCAGATCATGTTCGCCTCCAACGGCGAGAAGGTCGACGACTTCGACGCCTTCCACCCGGACCGGATGGCCTCGCGCATCCTCGGCATGGGTGACGTCCTCTCGCTGATCGAGAAGGCCGAGCAGACCTTCTCGCAGGCCGAGGCCGAGAAGATCGCCGCCAAGCTGCGCGGCGGCCCGAAGCAGTTCACCCTGGACGACTTCCTGTCCCAGCTGGAGCAGGTCCAGAAGATGGGCTCGATCTCCAAGCTGCTCGGCATGCTGCCGGGGATGGGCCAGATCCGGGACCAGATCAACAACATCGACGACAAGGACGTCAACCGGGTCGGCGCGATCATCAAGTCGATGACCCCGACCGAGCGCGCCGAGCCGGAGCTGATCAACGGCTCCCGCCGGGCCCGCATCGCCAAGGGCTCCGGTGTCCAGGTCGGCGAGGTGAAGAACCTGGTCGAGCGGTTCTTCGAGGCCCGCAAGATGATGTCCGCGATGGCCTCGGGCAAGGGCGTGCCCGGCATGCCGGGCATCCCCGGCATGGGCGGCGGCGCGAAGAAGTCCGGCAAGAAGGCCCCGCAGGCCAAGGGCAAGCGCAAGAGCGGCAACCCGCTGAAGCGCGCGCAGGAGGAGGCCGCGGCCGCCGAGCGCCGCGCGCTCGGCCCGGGCGCCGGCCAGGGCCAGCCGGACGGCGGCGCGTTCGGCCTCGGCGCGGGCAAGGGCCCGGCCGATTTCGAGCTGCCCAAGGAGTTCAAGGACATGCTGTAGTCCTTGAGGGCCTCTGAGGACCTTCAGGGCCCCTCTGAGGCCCTGAGAGGGGCCCTGAAGGTCCTCGGAGCGGAGGGCCTTGAAGGTCCTTGAAGGTCCTTGATCGACAGCGATCGGTCGTGATCGATTTTGGTCGGCCCGTCGTCCGGTGTTTCCGGGCGGCGGGCCGATCGCGTGTCCGATGATGGGGGCATGCGAGTGATGATCAGGGCCCCGAGGTCCGAGGACGCGGCCGGGTACGCCGAGGCGGTCCGGCGGTCCGCCGAACACATCGGACGGTGGAACCCGGTCGAGCCGGACGGCCTGCCCGACCTGCTC
This sequence comes from Kitasatospora sp. NPDC002543, assembly GCF_053594915.1. Taxonomy (NCBI): domain Bacteria; kingdom Bacillati; phylum Actinomycetota; class Actinomycetes; order Kitasatosporales; family Streptomycetaceae; genus Kitasatospora; species Kitasatospora sp. NPDC002543. The sequence goes on from NZ_JBSFWR010000021.1 coordinate 49,432, forward strand.
AAGCGCCAGGGGTCCGGGCTGCGCACCTTCCTGATCATCGACCGGGAGACCGGCGGGATGGTCGGCAAGGTGAACGTCGCCAACATCGTGATGAGCCGCTTCTGCAACGCCTCGATGGGCTACGACTCGTACCTCCCGTTCAACGGCACCGGGCGGATGACCGAGGGCATGCGGCTGGTCGTGGACCGCTGCTTCGCCCCGCAGTCGGCCGGCGGGCTGGGGCTGCACCGGCTGGAGATCAACGTGCAGCCGGAGAACGAGCGCTCGATCGCGATGGCCAAGCGGCTGGGCTTCCGGCACGAGGGCTTCTCCCCGCGGATGCTGTTCCTCCAGGGGGACTGGCGCGACCACGAGCGGTTCGCGCTGACCGCCGAGGAGTGGCCGGGCGCGACGGCGTAGCCGCTGCCGACGCTGGAGGGGCGGTGGCGCGGCTGTCGGCGGGGGTAGTGGCATCGCCGCTGGTGGGAGGGGTCGACGCGGCCGTACGGCGGTCCGGGCGCGGCGTTGCGATTGGCTCGCCCGAGCAGCTGTCCGTATTGTCCGATGGGTGACCGAACCCGTGCCGCCACGTCAGACGCCCGACCAGCCATGGCGCTCGGAGGGGGCCCCGCCCCCGCCGCCGCCCAAGCGCCGGATGCCCGGCGGCTGGGTGGGCCTGGCCCTCACCGCCCTCGTGGTGTTCCTGATCTCGGACCTGCTGCTGTCCGTCTTCGGACCCGCCGGAGCCACCACGATCTCCTACACCGAGTTCAACAACCAGCTGAACAAGGGCAACATCACCAAGATCTACGCCAAGGGCGACGCGATCGAGGGCACCCTCAAGACCGCCCAGCCCAAGCCGGACGGCGGCAAGGGCGACTACACCGAGTTCGACACCCAGCGGCCGTCCTTCGCGGGCGACAACCTCTGGACCACCCTGCAGCAGCAGGGCGTCGAGGTCACCGCCACCTCGCCGGTCCAGCAGCGCAGCTTCCTGACCAACCTGCTGATCTCGCTCGCCCCGATGCTGCTGCTGGTCTTCATCTGGGTGCTGCTCGCCCGCCGGATGGCCGGCGGACTCGGCGGCGGACCGCTCGGCCGCAAGGCCCCGCCCAAGCCGGTCACCGCGGAGGAGGGCAAGCGCACCACCTTCGCCGACGTGGCCGGCATCGACGAGGTCGAGGCCGAACTCACCGAGGTCGTCGACTACTTGAAGAACCCCGACCGGTACCGCAAGCTCGGCGCCAAGATGCCGCGCGGCGTGCTGCTGAGCGGCCCGCCCGGAACCGGCAAGACCCTGCTGGCCCGGGCCGTGGCCGGCGAGGCGAACGTGCCGTTCTTCTCCGCCTCCGCCTCCGAGTTCATCGAGATGATCGTCGGCGTCGGCGCCAGCCGGGTCCGCGAGCTGTTCGCCGAGGCCCGCAAGGTCGCCCCGGCGATCATCTTCATCGACGAGATCGACACCATCGGCCGCCAGCGCGGCGCCGGCGGCGGCATGGGCGGCCACGACGAGCGCGAGCAGACCCTCAACCAGATCCTCACCGAGATGGACGGGTTCACCGGCTCCGAGGGCGTCATCGTGATCGCCGCGACCAACCGGGCGGACGTGCTCGACCCGGCGCTGCTGCGCCCCGGGCGCTTCGACCGGCGGATCACCGTCAGCCCGCCCGACCGGGAGGGCCGCGCGGCGATCCTGCGCATCCACAGCCGCAGCGTCCCGCTGGCCGGCGACGCCGACCTCAACCAGCTGGCCAAGGTCACGCCGGGGATGACCGGCGCCGAGCTCGCCAACCTGGTCAACGAGGCCGCGCTGCTGGCGGTCAAGCGCGAGCAGGACGCGGTCAACGAGCGGGACCTCTCGGACGCGCTGGAGAAGGTCCAGCTGGGCGCGGTGCGGCCGCTGGTGATGCCGCAGGAGGAGCGCGAGCGGACGGCGTACCACGAGAGCGGGCACGCGCTGCTGGGCATGCTCCAGCCCGGCGCGGACCCGGTCCGCAAGATCACCATCGTGCCGCGCGGCCGGGCGCTCGGCGTCACCCTCTCCACCCCGGAGAACGACCGCTACTCGTACACCGAGCCCTACCTGCGCGGCCGGATCATCGGCGCGCTCGGCGGCATGGCGGCCGAGCAGGTGGTCTACGGGGTGATCACCACCGGCGCGGAGAGCGACCTGGAGCAGGTCACCAACATCGCCCGCGGGATGGCCGGGCGCTGGGGGATGAGCGAGCGGGTCGGCCGGCTCACCGCGGTGCCCTCCGACCCGCAGGGCGCGTACGGGCTGTCCGCCGCGCCGACCACCCTGGACGCGGTGGACGAGGAGGCCCGGCGGATCGTCTCCGAGTGCTACGACGACGCGGTGCGGATCCTGACCGAGCAGCGGCACCGGCTGGACGCGCTGGCGGCGGCGCTGCTGGAGGCGGAGACGCTGGACGAGGCGGCGGCGTACCGGGCGGCGGGGGTGCCGCGGGAGGCCTCCTCGGAGGGTTCCGGCGACGCCAGTGGTTCCGGTGGTTCCGGTGACGCGGGTGGTTCCGACGGGTCCGGCGGGGCCGTCGGGTCCGGCGGTTCCGATGGTTCCGGTGGTCCCGACGGGAAGTCGATCGACCGGGCGTGAAGCCAGGGGCCGGGGGCGCTCGCCGTAGTGGCGGGCGCCCCCGGTTTCGCGTTTCCGCGCCGCTACCGGCGCGGCCGCTCGGCGACCAGGTAGCGGAACAGGTTCTCCATCCGCACCGAGCCGTCCGCGCGCAGGTGGGGCTGGAGCGCCTCCTCCAGCTCCTTCGCCACCAGCGAGGCGCCGGAGAACTCCTCGGCCGGGTCGAACAGGCCGGTGGAGAGCAGGCCGCGCACCGCGCTGTCGAGGTCGGCGTAGGCGAACGGGCAGCTCACCCGGCCGCTGCCGGCCGGACGCAGGCCGGCCGGCGCGAGCAGGTCCTCCAGGGCGCCGGGCGCGCTCAGCTCGAAGGGGTCGCGCGCGGTGGTCCGGCCCGCCCTGCGCCGGGCCACGTCCAGCACGGCGGCGCTCTCGCAGCGCTCCGGCGGGCCCCAGGCGGCCAGCACCACGTGCCCGCCCGGAAGGGTGAGCCGGGCGGCCTCGGCGACCACCGGAGCGGATTCGGCGCCACCGGGCAGCCGCTCGAAAACCGTCACCAGCGAATGGGCCGGGCGGGGGACGGCGGCGGGCGTCCTGGCCCCCGCGCACACCCGCAGCCGGCGGGCGCGGGCCAGCTCGCGCAGCTCGTCCCGCGGCTCCTGCCCGGCGACCTGGGCGCCCCGGCCGGCCGCGAGCAGCAGGGCCAGTCCGGACCGGCAGCCCAGGCCCAGCACGCTGCTCGCCGGGCCGACCTCCAGCCGGTCGTAGACCGCCTCGTAGAGCGGCACCAGCATGCGTTCCTGGATCTCCGCCCAGTCGCGCGCCCGCGTGGGGCCGACGGCCCCGGTCCGCGGGTGGTGCGGGCGTGCGCCCGTCGGTCGTACGGTCGTGCCGGTCGTCCGAGCTGAAGCCATGGCGGCCTCCCATCCGGTCCTTCGGTGTGCTGCTACGGCTCCCCCAAAGTCCCGCCCCACACCAGCGAACAGCGGGTCGGGCCCGGCGTCCAGAGGGGTGCAGGGTGGTGCGCGCGTGTCGCGGTGGTGCGCCCCCGTCCGGTGATACCGATTCGAAACCGGGGCCCCGGGCCCCGTACCATTCGCCCCATGGCTAAGGCACCCGTTCTCACCCCTCAGGCGGAAGACTTCCCGCGCTGGTACCAGGACCTCATCAACAAGGCCGAGCTGGCCGACAACGGTCCGGTGCGCGGCACCATGGTCATCCGACCGTACGGCTACGGCCTGTGGGAGCGGATGCAGCAGGAGATGGACGCGCGGATCAAGAAGGCGGGCGCCCAGAACGCCTACTTCCCGATGTTCATCCCGCAGTCCTACCTGACGAAGGAAGCCGAGCACGTCGAGGGCTTCGCCCCCGAGCTCGCGGTCGTCACCCACGGCGGCGGCAAGCAGCTGGAGGAGCCGGTCGTCGTCCGGCCGACCTCCGAGACGATCATCAACGAGTACTTCTCGAAGTGGGTGCAGAGCCACCGGGACCTGCCCCTGCTGATCAACCAGTGGGCCAACGTGGTCCGTTGGGAGCTGCGTCCGCGCGTCTTCCTGCGCACCACCGAGTTCCTCTGGCAGGAGGGCCACACCGCCCACGCCACCTACGAGGACGCCCGCGAGTACGCGTCGATGATCCACACCCAGGTCTACGGCGACTTCATGACCAACGTGCTCGGCATCGACGTCGTGCTCGGCCGCAAGACCGCCAAGGAGCGCTTCGCCGGCGCCATCAACACCCTCACCCTCGAGGGCATGATGCGCGACGGCAAGGCCCTGCAGATGGGCACCAGCCACGAGCTGGGCCAGAACTTCGCCAAGGCGTTCAACACCACCTACCAGCTGCAGGGCGCCGAGCGTGAGCACGTCTGGCAGACCTCCTGGGGCGTCTCGACCCGCATGGTCGGCGGCCTGATCATGTCCCACGGCGACGACAACGGCCTGCGGGTGCCCCCGCGCCTGGCCGCCGTCCAGGCCGTCGTGCTCGCGATCAAGGGCGACGACGCGGTCATCGCCAAGGTCCGCGAGATCGGCGCCCAGCTGGAGGCCGTCGGCATCCGGGTCGTGGTCGACGACCGCACCGACACCCCGTTCGGCCGCCGCGCCGTCGACTGGGAGCTCAAGGGCGTCCCGCTGCGCATCGAGGTCGGCCCGCGCGACCTGGAGAACGGCACCGCGATGCTGGCCCGCCGCATCCCGGGCGGCAAGGAGCCGGTCTCCATCGACGCCCTGGCCGCGCTGCTCCCGGGCGTGCTGGAGGAGGACCAGGCGCAGCTGCTGCGCGAGTCCCGCGAGCGCCGCGAGGCCCGCACGGTCGACGTCAAGACCATCGAGGAGGCCGTCGAGGCCGCCGCGACGGGGTGGGGCCGGATCTCCTGGGCCGACCTCGGCGCGGAGGGCGAGGCCAAGCTGGCCGAGCAGGGCGTCACGGTCCGCTGCATCGTCGCGGCCGACGGCTCGGTGCCGCAGGCGGACGACCAGGAAGGCAATGTCGCGCTCGTCGCCCGGGCGTACTGACACCGGATCGACGTCCGGCGGACGCCCCCCGGATGTCCGCCGGAGGTCCTTCGTCCACGGGTAATGACCGGCACCGGCGACATTTGCCCGGAATGCGGATGGGTAAGAATCCGGTAACTGTTCCGGCCTGCCCCCGCACCGGACATCCCTACTGGCCGGTCAACTCCCGGTATTAACGGAATAGCGGTACGGTGTACGGCCCGTGGCCCTGTCAATCCGGCAGGCCCACGGGCCGTACGTCCTGGGTGGCGACAGCCCGCCCCCCGGACGGAATTTCACCAGGCGCGTCGGCGTTGCCACGGGCCGAAACCGGCAGGGGGTTGGTCTTGCGTCAGATCCGGAACGCGCAATTCGCGCGCGGCCTCGCATTCCTGGGAGTTCCCTGTGAATTCCCCGGGAACGAGAACATGCGGAACATCGGCTCGCACTCCATCGTTGGTCTAGCGTGAGCACGACACAGCCCCTCGTTCTCGCGGCCGAACTGGCCGCCGCCTGGAGCGACATCCAGGCCTACCACCAGGACCTTCCCGATCTCGCCTCGCCCGAGGCCCTGATCGGCGAGTCCTCCTCGGCCTGCGGGACGCGGCTCGGTTTCGAGCGCCTCCTGCACGAGGCCGCCCACGGTCTGGCCGCGGCCCGGGACATCCGGGACACCTCGCGGGCCGGCCGCTACCACAACCGGCGCTTCCTGATGCTCGCTTCCGAGCTGGGCCTGGCGCACCCGGTCGAGCCGCACGCGAGCAGCGGCTTCTCCCAGGTGACCATGCTCAAGGAGACGCAGGAGCGGTACGCCGACACCATCGAACGCCTGGACCGCGCCCTCGGGGCGCACCAGGAAGCGGTGGCCGGCGACGGCGCGACGCGCGCCTTCCGCGGCCCGGCGGCCCGGCACGGCTCCTCCGGGGGCGGCGTGCGGGTCAAGGCGGTCTGCGGCTGCGGGCGCAACGTCCGGGTCGTCCCGTCGGTGCTCGCGCAGGCGTCCATCGTCTGCGGCGCGTGCCAGCAACCGTTCAAGATCGCCTGAGCGGTCGACGTCCCGACGGGCTGCTGTGCGGGCAGCGGTCCGGCCGGAATGGAACGGCGCAGGGTCCGGCAGCGCGAGCGTGCGGGCCCGGAGTGAAGTGAGCGGTACAGCAGGACGGCGGTGATGTCATCGGGTTGGACCGGGAGCGGGGGCTCCCGGTCGAGCCCTGAACGGGCGCCCGGCCCCGCGTACAGGCGGTTCTCGCCGATGTGGCAGAATGGACAGCTGAGTACTCGGCAGCCGAGCAGGACCCCTCTCTCCTACGGCTGGCGTGTCCCTTGAACGGTCCGCCCCGCAACCCCACGCGGTGGCGAGCCCGCTCACCCACGTCAACACCAGGAGAATCCACTCCCGTGGCAGTCAAGATCAAGCTCAAGCGTCTCGGCAAGATTCGCTCCCCGCACTACCGCATCGTCGTCGCCGACGCCCGCACCAAGCGTGACGGTCGCGCGATCGAGGAGATCGGCATCTACCAGCCGACCTACAACCCCTCGAAGATCGAGGTCGACAGCGACCGCGCCCAGTACTGGCTGTCCGTCGGCGCCCAGCCGACCGAGCCGGTCCTCGCCATCCTGAAGCTGACCGGCGACTGGCAGAAGTTCAAGGGCCTGCCGGCTCCGGCGCCGCTGAAGGTCGCCGAGCCGAAGGTCGAGGACTTCTCGCACCTGTTCGCGAAGGCCGTCGCCGGCTTCGAGGACGCCACCACCGGTGTCGCCATCACCCCGAAGGCCAAGAAGTCGGACAAGGCCGAGGCCGAGGCCGACGCCGCCGCCGAGGCCTGATCGTGATCGAGGACGCCCTCGACCACCTGGTGAAGGGCATCGTCGAGCACCCCGACGAGGTGCAGGTGCGCTCGCGCAACCTGCGTCGGGGTAACACCATCGAGGTGCGAGTGCACCCCGATGACCTCGGCAAGGTGATCGGCCGGGGTGGCCGTACGGCGCGCGCGCTGCGCACCGTGGTCGGCGCCCTCGGCGGTCGCAACGTCCGGGTCGACCTGGTCGACGTGGACAACATTCGCTGACGCTGCTGCTCGTTCAGCCGTCAGGGCTTGTGAGGCCGACCGGGACGCATGTCGTCCCGGTCGGCCTTTCGCATTTCCATCCGCATTTCCGTCGCATCATCGCTTCGCAGCCCGTCGCTTTTCGTATCGGCTCAGGAACTCCAGGAGAACGATCACCGTGCAGCTCGTCGTCGGCAGGATCGGCCGTGCCCACGGCATCAGGGGGGACGTCAGTGTCGAGGTCCGCACCGACGAGCCGGAACTCCGGCTCGGCCCCGGTGCCGTCCTGCTCACCGACCCCGCGTCGGCCGGACCGCTGACCATCGAGTCCGGCCGGGTGCACAGCGGCCGACTGCTGCTGCGCTTCGTCGGCGTCAAGGACCGCAACGCGGCCGAGGCCCTCCGCGGGACCATGCTCATCGCCGAGATCGACCCGGAGGAGCGCCCCGAGGACCCGGAGGAGTACTACGACCACCAGCTGATCGGGCTGGACGTCGTGCTGCTGGACGGAACCCCGGTCGGCGAGCTGGCCGAGGTCCTCCACCTGCCCTACCAGGACCTGCTCATGGTGAGGAAGGCCGACGGGACGGAGGTGCTGGTGCCCTTCGTCAGCCAGATCGTGCCGACCATCGACCTGGAGAACCAGCGTGCCGTGATCACCCCGCCGGCCGGGCTGATCGACCCGGAGCAGGCCGAGGTCGCGGGGACCTCCTCGGCCGGTGGTGCCGAGGGCGCTGAGGGTGCTGAGGACACCGGGGGTGCTGCGGACGCCGAGGGCGCTGAGGACGCCGAGGGCACTGCGGACGCCGGGGGCGCGAAGGGTTCGGAGGAGTCGGAGTGACTGCCGAGGAGCGTGCCGAGGAGCGTGTCGAGGCGGGCCCCGGGACGGCCGCCGACGCCGAGGCGGGCGTCGTGGACGCCGTGTCCGGCGGCGTGCAGAGCGGTATGCGGATCGACGTCGTCACGATCTTCCCCGAGTACCTGGAACCGCTGGACATCTCGCTGGTCGGCAAGGCCCGCGCCCGCGGCCAGCTGGACGTGCACGTCCACGACCTGCGCGCGTGGACCCACGACGTGCACCGCACGGTCGACGACAGCCCGTACGGCGGCGGCCCCGGCATGGTGATGAAGCCCGAGCCGTGGGGCGAGGCGCTGGACGCGGTGGTCGCCGCCGGCCCCGAGGGGCAGGTGCCCACCCTGGTCGTGCCGACCCCGAGCGGGCGCCCGTTCACCCAGGAGCTCGCCCAGGAGCTGGCCGGCCGCCCGTGGCTGGCCTTCACCCCCGCCCGGTACGAGGGCATCGACCGCCGCGTGATCGAGGAGGCGGCCACCCGGATGCCGGTGGTCGAGGCCTCGATCGGCGACTACGTGCTGGCCGGCGGCGAGGTCGCCGTGCTGGTGATGGTCGAGGCGATCGCCCGGCTGCTTCCCGGGGTGCTCGGTAACGCCGAGTCCCACCGCGACGACTCCTTCGCCCCGGGCGCGATGGCCGACCTGCTGGAGGGCCCGGTCTACACCAAGCCCGCCGAGTGGCGCGGTCGGACGGTGCCGGACGTGCTGCTCAGCGGCAACCACGGCAGGATCGCCCGCTGGCGCCGTGAGCAGGCCTTCGCCCGGACCCTGGCGAACCGGCCCGACCTGGTCGAGCGCTGGCAGTACGGCGCCTTCGACAAGAAGGAGCGGGAGGCGCTGAGCATCCTCGGCCTGGCCTGGGACGAGCGGCTCGGCCGATTTCGGTCCGCGGCCGGTGATGTGGAAGAATAGGCGCTTGCTGTCTGTCGCTGGTTCCCTCCTGTAGGGGGCACGTGGACCGGCGCCCCCGCCACGGGGGGATCGTCGTCAGCCGATGCGGCCCGCAGCAGACCCCATTGTGACGATTTTCCGTGGGCGGCCCGTGGCGCCTGCGATGGAGAGCAACATGAGCAACAAGCTCGCTGCTGTCGACGCGGCCTCGCTGCGTAGCGACATCCCGGCCTTCCGCGCCGGTGACACCCTGAAGGTTCACGTCCGGGTCATCGAGGGCAACCGCTCCCGTGTCCAGGTCTTCCAGGGCGTCGTCATCCGCCGCCACGGCGCCGGTATCGGTGAGACCTTCACCGTCCGCAAGGTCAGCTTCAACGTCGGCGTGGAGCGCACCTTCCCGGTGCACACCCCGGTCGTCGAGAAGATCGAGGTCGTGACCCGCGGTGCGGTTCGCCGCGCCAAGCTGTACTACCTGCGTGACCTCCGCGGCAAGGCCGCGAAGATCAAGGAGAAGCGCGACCGCTGATCCACCGGCCCCCGGCCTCGCCGGGGGATCGGAACGCTCTGAGGGGAGCGGGCCGCCGCAAGGTAGGCTCACCCCCCGATGAGCACGCACGAACCACCCGCGGACCGCGACGGCAGTCCCGCACCCACCGGTGCGGACTCGCTGTCGCGGTCCGCGGTCGTTTCCGGGAGCAGTCCGGGCGGGGCTTCCGGGAGCGCGTCCGACGCGTCCGTCGAGTCCGCCGAGTCCGTCGAGTCCGTCGAGTCCGACGAGCGCGATCCCGGCGCGGGCGCAGGACGCGCACAGCGCTCCGAGGGCCCGGAGCAGGCTGGGGTCCCGGACGGCGACGGCTCGGAGCAGGAGGAGGAGCCCGGGCACTCGCGCTCGCGGGACCTGCTGCTCCTGGTGGGGATCTGCCTGGCGGCCCTGCTGCTGGTGAACGCCTTCGTCGCACGCCCGTTCTCGGTGCCCTCCGGATCGATGGAGGAGACCCTGCGCCCGGGCGACCGGCTGGTCGCGAACCAGCTCGCCTACGCCTTCGGCGGCCACCCCCAGCGGGGCGACATCGTGGTCTTCGACGGGAGGGGCTCCTTCCTCCGGGAGTCGGCGAAGCCGGCCGGCTTCGGGGACGGCCTGCGCTCGTTCGCGCAGGACCTCGGGCTGGCCCCGGCCGGGGACACCGTCTACGTCAAGCGCGTGATCGGCGTCGCCGGGGACCGGGTGACCAGTGCCGGCCCGGGCACGCCGATCACCGTCAACGGCGTGCCGATCGACGAGAGCGGCTACCTGTCCCCGGGCGACGACCCGTCGAGCGTGGCCTTCGACGTCATCGTGCCGCCCGGCAAGCTGTGGGTGATGGGCGACCACCGCAGCGCCTCCCGGGACTCCCGCGACCACCTCGGTGAGCCCGGCGGCGGATTCGTGCCCGAGGCGAAGGTGATCGGCCGCGCGGACTGGGTGGTCTACCCGTTCTCGCGCTGGACCGGCCTGGACCGGCCCGCGGCCTTCGCCGCGACTGCGGGGACGGGCGGTCATGGGGACCAGGGGTAGGGGACGGCTCGCCGACCGGCCGGCGGCCGGGGGAGCGACACCCTGGGGAGCGGGGGAGGAGGGTGCGGCGGCCCGCGGGTCGGCCGAGGCCCCGCCGACGCGCGGCCGGGCCGAGCGCCGCCGCACGGCCCGCAAGGCGACCCGACGGCGCAAGCGCTCGCTGGTGCGGGAGATCCCGCTGATCGTCCTGGTGGCCCTGCTGGTGGCACTGGTGATGAAGACCTTCCTGGTCCAGGTGTTCGTGATCCCCTCGGGCTCGATGGAGCAGACCATCCTGATCGGGGACCGGGTACTGGTCGACAAGCTGACCCCCTGGTTCGGCAGTGAGCCGCAGCGCGGCGACATCGTGGTGTTCAAGGATCCGGGCGGCTGGCTGGAACGCGATCGCAAGCCGTCCTCGGACGGTCCGGTGCTGGGCGCGGCCAAGCAGGTGCTGACCTACGTCGGACTGCTGCCCTCCGGCAACGAGCAGGACCTGATCAAGCGGGTGATCGGCGTGGGCGGGGACACTGTCGAGTGCTGCGACGCGCAGGGGCGTCTCAGCGTCAACGGCCGTCCGGTGGAGGAGTCCTACCTCGCGCCCGGCAACCCGCCGTCCCGGCAGACCTTCAGGATCCAGGTGCCGCAGGGGCGGCTGTGGGTCATGGGCGACCACCGGGACGTCTCCGCCGACTCCCGTTTCCACATGGGCAATCCGGGACAGGGGACGATCCCGCTGAGCGGCGTCGTCGGTCGCGCGTTCGTGATCGCCTGGCCGCTGGACCGCTTCCACCGGCTCGAAGCGCCCGGTTCGCTCTCCTCCCTCGCCCGGATGCCGCAGGCCGGCGGAACTGCCGCGGAATCGGTGGGCGTTGGACCGGTTCCTGTGGAACCTCCGCTCGTTATGGGTGTGTTGGGCATCCTTCCGTTCGTCGTTCGCCGATCGGGGCGGCCTCCGGAGTGAGCCGGGCCGGCCGCCGACCGGAACGGCCTCGCGTGGGACCGCGAGCCGGATGCCTTGGAGTGATAGAGAAGTGCAGGTGCGGCCGGGAGCGGTTCCGGCCGTGGGCCGAGGCTGTGCTGGTGTCAGGGGAGCCCGCGGTGGGAAGCCCTGAGACGTTTCATGGTCGTGGTGAGCGTGGTGCCCGCTGTGCGGCACTCTGAGCGCGGGCGCGCGGGCGTCCGCACAGCAGGGAGGAGACGTTGTGGGGGATTTGGTGATCGGCGCCCGATCAGGCGCCGGAGAACCCGAGGGCTCGGGCCGCCGGGCGGACCGGTCTGCCGAGTCCGCGGCCTCGCCCGCCTCGGCCGAGGCCGCGGCGGCGCAGACCGCCGACGGACAGGGCGGGGGCGGACCGGACGACTCCCCGGACTCCCCGCACGCGGCCGAGCCCGCGGACGGATCGGAGTCGCAGGCTCCGTCCAAGCCGCGCAAACCGCGCTCGTTCTGGAAGGAACTGCCGATCCTGGTCGGCATCGCGCTGATCCTCGCGCTGGTGATCAAGACCTTCTTCGTCCAGGCCTTCTCCATCCCGTCGGAATCGATGCAGAACACGCTGCAGGTCGGCGACCGCGTCCTGGTGGACAAGCTGACCCCGTGGTTCGGGGCCGAGCCCGAGCGCGGCGAGGTCGTGGTGTTCCACGACCCGGGCGGCTGGCTCAACGACGAGCCGACCCAGCAGAGCAGCAACACCTTCCTCCGCGGCGTGCAGGACGTGCTCAGCTTCGTCGGGCTGATGCCCTCCGCCAACGAGAAGGACCTGATCAAGCGGGTCATCGCGGTCGGCGGGGACACCGTCGAGTGCGAGGGCGAGGGGCCGGTCAAGGTCAACGGCGTCGCGCTCAACGAGCCGTACGTCTACCAGGGCAACACCCCCTGTGGAGACCACCCCTTCGGCCCGGTCAAGGTGCCCAAGGACCGGATCTGGGTGATGGGCGACCACCGCGCCAACTCGCTGGACTCCCGGTTCCACATGGACCAGCCGGGCGGCGGCACCGTCCCGGTGGACAACGTGATCGGGCGCGCCTTCGTGGTGGCCTGGCCGGTCGGCCACTGGTCGACGCTGCCGGTGCCGGACACCTTCGACCAGAAGGGCCTGGCGGCGGCCGCGCCCATGGCGCCCCCCGTGGCCGGTGCGGTGGGGGCTGTTGCCCTGCTTCCGCTGGTGCGCCGGGTGCGGGGTCGGGCGGAGCGCCGCAGGGAGTCCTGAGCTCCGCCGGATCGTGTTCCACCGGGTTGGCTCCGGCTCTTGCGCGGGCCGTGGTACCGACGAGTAATCTGCTCGGACGTGCCACGGCCCGTCGGCATTTCCGCGTGGGCCCCCGGCGTGCCAGTGGTGTTCTCCGGTCGGCCAGAGGTGGACGGTGTCGATGAGCAGTGTCGTGGAGCAGACGGCCGACCGCCCCGCCGCGCCCGGCCGCGCGCGCCCGCGGCCCGCCGCGGTGCTGCAGGGTGTCGCCCTGGCACTCGGGCTGGTGCTGATGGTCGGCGGCTTCGGCCTGATCGCGGTCGACTACCGGCCGTACAAGATCCCCACCGCCTCGATGCACCCGACGCTGCGCATCGGTGACACCGTGCTCGCCCGCAAGGTCGGCGGCGGCGACATCGGACGGGGCGACGTGGTGGTCTTCCGGGACCGTGCCTGGGGCGGCGAGCTCATGGTCAAGCGGGTGGTCGCGGTCGGCGGGGACACCGTCGCCACCACCGGGGCCGAGCACCGGCTGACGGTCAACGGGCAGCCGGTGGACGAGCCCTACCTCGCGACGCAGGGCCGCCAGGGCGACTCGTTCAGCGCGACGGTGCCACAGGGCCGGCTGTTCCTGCTCGGCGACAACCGGGTGGGCTCGCTGGACTCCCGCACCCACCTGGAGGTCGACGGCGGAACCGTCCCGGCCGACGCCGTCGAGGCCAGGGTCGAGGCCACCGTGCTGCCCTTCGGCAGGACGGGCCTGCTCGACCGGGTCACGGACTTCGACGGCTTCGCGGGCCCGAAGGCCTCGCAGCCGGGGCCGCTGGAGCCCGCCGCCTACGCCGCCGTCGCGGGCGCGGCGCTGATCCTCGTGACCTCGGCGGTGGGCGGGGTGGCGGGCCTGGCCCGCCGGCTCCGGAGGCGCAGCCCCTGAGCGGGACCGCCGCCGTGCCGCCCGCTCTGCCGAACATCGCCCCGGACGGCCGCGTCGGGTGGCAGGATCGGTAACGCCAGGACCGGTAACGCCACCGACGCGCGGGAGAGGAGTGTGGAGCGCTGCCATGACAGCACGGCGTCGCAGGGCGGCGCGGATCCTGCTGCTGGACGGGCAGGACCGCATCCTCCTTCTGCTGGGGGCCGACCCGGCTGCCCCGGGGGAGACCTGGTGGATCACACCCGGGGGCGGCTTGGAGGCGGGCGAGGGTGTCCGCGAGGCCGCCGAGCGGGAGCTCGCCGAGGAGACCGGCCTGCGGGGTGTGGACCTGGGGCCCTTGGTGGCGTACGGCACGGTGTCGTTCTCCTTTCAGGGACAGCGCTACGAGCAGGAGCAGTGGTTCCACCTGGCCCGGACCACGGACACGGGGCTGGACCACTCGGGCATGGGCGCGGACGAGCACGCCCAGCTGCTCGCGGCGCGCTGGTGGACGGTCGAGGAATTGAGGGGGACCGCCGAGACGGTCTATCCGGCCGGTCTGGCGGACTTCCTGGAGCGGCTGCTGGCCGAGGGCCCGCCGGTGGATCCGGTACGGCTCTGACCGTGGGTGCGGTGGTCCACAATGGGTGGACGTGACAAGTTGAGGGGACGCCTGGATGAGTGCCGAAGATCTCGAGAAGTACGAGACCGAGATGGAGCTCAAGCTCTACCGGGAGTACCGGGACGTCGTCGGCCTGTTCAAGTACGTGATCGAGACCGAGCGACGGTTCTACCTCACCAACGACTACGAGCTGCAGGTGCACTCGGTCCAGGGTGAGGTGTTCTTCGAGGTGTCGATGGCGGATGCGTGGGTCTGGGACATGTACCGGCCGGCCCGGTTCGTCCGCAAGGTCCGGGTGCTGACCTTCAAGGACGTGAACATCGAGGAACTCGCGAAGAGCGATCTGGAGCTGCCCTCGGACGAGTCCGGCTTCGGGAACTGACGTTGAACGACTCCGTCCCGCGTTGTCCAGCCGAATTTCGCGAGGACGAGGCTTCTCACCCCTGCGGGTGACAAGAACCGACCACGAACCCGAGTTATCCACAGGGAACGGGAATTCCCGGGCCTCGTCGTGCGCAGTGGTACAGCCTCCTCGGCGGAGGTGGTCACCATGCAGCAGACCGTCGTGCAGGACCAGGCCGTACCGAACGCGGCCGCAGTCGGGGAGGCCCCGCGGTCGGTCCCGGACCGCGGCACCAGGAACGGGCTCGGCCGGTACGGGGAGCGGGTCGCCGCCCGCCGCCTCGTGGAGGCCGGGCTGCGCATCCTGGACCTCAACTGGCGCTGCGCCGAGGGCGAGCTCGACATCGTCGCCCTCGACGGAGACACCGTGGCGGTCTGCGAGGTGAAGACCCGCTCCGAGCGGGGTTTCCAGCAGCCCACCGAGGCGATCGACCGGGCCAAGGCCGCCCGGCTGCAACGCCTGGCCGAGCGCTGGATGGCCGAGCGCTGGCCCGACCACTTCGCCCGGCTGGCCGGCCCCGGCTACGACCCGGGGCCCACCGATCCGCAGTGGCCGCCCGCCCCACCGGGCGGGGTGCGGATCGACCTGGTCGCGGTGGTCAACCGGGCGCGGGGTGCGGCCCTGGTCGACCACCTGCGGGGGGTGGTCTGAGATGGCCTTCGCCCGTACCTGTTCCGTCGCGCTGGTCGGCGTCGACGGAGTGATCGTCGAGGTCCAGGCCGATCTGGAGCCCGGGGTGGCCGCGTTCACCCTGGTCGGCCTGCCCGACAAGGCGCTCACCGAGGCCCGTGACCGGGTCCGTGCCGCGGTCGTGAACAGCGGCGAGGCCTGGCCGCAGCGCAAACTGACGGTCGGCCTCAGCCCCGCCTCGGTGCCCAAGAGCGGCAGCGGCTTCGACCTCGCGGTGGCCTGCGCCGTGCTGGCCGCCGCCGAACGGCTCGACCCCTCCGCCATCGCCGATCTACTGGTCATCGGCGAGCTGGGGCTGGACGGCAGGGTGCGGCCGGTCCGAGGGGTGCTGCCGTCGGTGCTGGCCGCCGCCGACGCCGGGTACGAGCGGGTCGTGGTCGCCGAGCAGACGGCGCCCGAGGCCTCGCTCGTCCCCGGGGTGACGGTGATCGGCGTCCGGAGCCTGCGCCAGCTCGTCGCCATCCTGACCGGCGCGACGGCACCGGAGGAGCCGCCCGATCCGATCGGAGGCCGGCCGGATCCGCTGATGGCCGGCCTGATGCTGCCCAGCGCGGGTGTGCGGGGCCTGCCCGACGACAAGGCGGCCCGGCTCGACATGGCCGACGTGGCCGGCCAGTACGAGGCCCGGCGGGCACTGGAGATCGCCGCCGCCGGAGGACACCACCTCTACCTGAAGGGTCCGCCGGGCGCGGGCAAGACGATGCTGGCGGAGCGGCTGCCCGCGCTGCTCCCACCGCTGACCCAGAAGGAGGCGCTGGAGGTCACCGCCGTCCACTCGGTGGCAGGGCTGCTCCCCGTCGGGCGTCCGCTGATCGACACCGCGCCCTACTGCGCCCCGCACCACTCCACGACGATGCCGGCCATCGTCGGCGGCGGCAGCGGGCTGCCGAGACCGGGGGCGGTCTCGCTCGCCCACCGGGGCGTGCTCTTCCTGGACGAGGCGCCGGAGTTCCCGGTCCGGGTGCTCGACGCGCTGCGCCAGCCACTGGAGGCGGGCGAGGTGGTGATCGCCCGCTCGGCCGGTTCGCTGCGGCTCCCGGCCCGCTTCCTGCTCTGCCTGGCGGCCAACCCCTGCCCCTGCGGCCGGTACTCGCGGCGGGGCGAGGGCTGCGAGTGCACCCCGGCCATGGTCAGCCGCTACCAGGGGCGGCTCTCCGGGCCCCTGTTGGACCGGGTCGACCTCCAGGTCCAGGTCGCCCCGGTGACGAGGGTGGAGCTCATGGAGCGGGACACCACGGCGGAGACCACCGAGACCGTCGCGGCCCGGGTCCTGGCCGCACGGGAGAGGGCGGCGGCCCGGCTGGCGAACACCCCGTGGCGGACCAACGCGGAGGTCCCGGGCCACGAGCTGCGCACCCGCTGGCGGCTCGGAGCCGGCGCGCTCAACGATGCCGCGCGCCAGTTGGAGCGGGGGCTGCTCACTGCCCGGGGCCTGGACCGGGTGCTCCGGGTCGCCTGGACGGTCGCCGACCTCGCCGGACGGGACCGGCCGGACCAGCGGGACGTGCGCACCGCCCTGGTCCTGCGCACCGGGGTGGAGAACGGACTGCCGCTGACCGAGCGGGTCTTCGGCCGGCTCGGCGGCATCCCGGCGCAACGCGCCAGCCCGGACGGAGGCCGGCCCGGCAAGGCCGGGGCGCCCGAGGAAGGTCCGCAGAACCAGGAGGGTGAGGCATGAACCAGTTGTTGGGGCAAGCGCGAGTTCCCGGCATGGACGGGGACGGGCCCGGCACCGCGACCACCGCGACCACCGCGACCACCGCAAGGACCGCGGGGAACGAACCCGAACGCCTTGCCAGAGTGCTGCTCGGCCGGCTCAGCGAACCGGGGGACGCGGTGGTCGGCCGGTGGCTCGGCCAGCTCCCCGCCGTCGACGTGGTGAAGGCGATCCGGGCGGGGACGGTGCCCGACCACCCCGGACTGGACGCCACCCGACTGGCCGGGTACCAGGCGCGGCTCCCGGGGCTGCACCCGGAGATGGACCTGAAACGGGTAAGGGACGTCGGTGGGCGGTTCATCATTCCGGGGGACACGGAGTGGCCCAGCCAGCTCGACGACCTGGGCGACGGACGTCCGATCGGGCTCTGGGTGACGGGTACCGGCTCGTTGCGGCTGCTCGCACTCCGCTCGGTCGCGATGGTGGGCTCACGCGCCTGCACGGCCTACGGCGCCCACGTCGCGGGGGAGTTGGCGGCCCAACTGGCCGAGCGCGGCTGGGTGGTGGTCTCCGGAGCCGCCTACGGGATCGACGCGGCCGCGCACCGCGGGGCCCTCGCGGTCGGCGGGGCGACCGCCGCCGTGCTGGCCTGCGGCGTCGACGTGGCCTACCCCAAGGGCAACGCCGAACTGATCCGGCGGATCGGCGCCCAGGGGCTGCTGGTCAGCGAACTCCCGCCCGGGGAGCACCCGAACCGCTTCCGCTTCGTCCTGCGCAACCGGGTCATCGCGGCGCTCACCCGGGGCACGGTGGTGGTCGAGGCAGCGGTGCGCAGCGGCGCCCTGTGCACGGCCAGGCGGGCGAGGGACCTCAACCGCCACACCATGGGCGTGGCGGGCCCGGTGACCTCGGAGCTCTCCGCCGGGGTGCACGCCCTGATCCGCAGCGGCGGAGCCACCCTGGTCACCGACGCGGGGGAGATCGCCGAGCTGATCGGGTCGATCGGGGACGACCTGGCTCCGCAGCGCAGCGGCCCGGTGCTCCCGCGCGACCTGCTGGAGCCGTCGGTGGCCCGGGTGCTGGAGGCCGTACCGGCGACGGCGGAGGGCGCACCGGTGGAACGACTGGCCCGGCAGTCCGGTCTCCCCCCGGACGAAGTCCTGCAACGGCTCTACGAGTTGGCCTCGCTCGGTTACGTGGAGCGACACGGCGCGCACTGGCGCGTGGTGCGCAGGAGGTGAGCGCCGGAAGCTGGAACACGTTCGCGTCGAGGGAACGCCTGTCGGAGCCGCCCGGCTGACCTGCCGATCCGGTTCTGCTGTTCGTCGCCCGGATCCGGTGTGCGAGCGCCACCGGATCGGGGGACGACCGAGCGGCGGTAGCGCTTCGCAGTGAGTCGGTCACGCTACGCTCCACATGCCTTCCCTATCAGCACATGACTCGGCAGAACGGCTCAGACCAACGCATGCCCACACACATTCCCGGACACAGAGTGACCGGTGGTGCTCGGTCCTCGGGAGGGCCGCGGACCGAGCGGCGCCCCGCGCCAGACTTCCCGTCCAAGTCGGCGGGGACGATGGGAGGCCTGTCACGCCAGGGCGGCCGGCCGACGGTGGTGCCCCAACCCGCGGATGCGGCCCGGGGTGCCGAGCCCGCCCGGGGCGCGGACGCGGCCGACCCCGCCGGCGCGCCCCCCGGCGCAATCGTGGCCGACGCGCCCCCGCTGCCCGGCAATGCGCCGACCCGGGGCACCACCTCCCCGACGTTCGCCTCGCCGGTGTCCCCGCTCCGCCGGGAGAGGGCGGCGGCGGACGGTGACCGGGGACAGGATGCTCGGGAGGCCGCGGCCCAGGGGCGCACCGCGCTCGAAGAGCTCTGGCGCTCCTACAAGGAGACCGGGGACCAGCGGCTGAGGGAGCAGCTGATCCTCCACTACTCACCGCTCGTCAAGTACGTGGCGGGGCGGGTCGGCGTCGGCCTGCCCTCCAACGTCGAGCAGGCGGACTTCGTCTCCTCGGGCGTCTTCGGGCTGATCGACGCGATCGAGAAGTTCGACATCGACCGCGCCATCAAGTTCGAGACCTACGCGATCAGCCGCATCCGCGGCGCGATCATCGACGAGCTGCGCGCCCTGGACTGGATCCCGCGCTCGGTGCGGCAGAAGGCGAAGGCGGTCGAGCGGACGTACGCGACGCTGGAGGCCCGGCTGCGCCGGACGCCGCACGAACCCGAGGTCGCCGCCGAGATGGGCATCGCGATCGAGGACCTGCACGCCATCTTCAGCCAGCTGTCGCTCGCCAACGTGGTGGCGCTGGACGAGCTGCTCCACCCGGTGGGGGAGGGCGGTGACCGGCTGAGCCTGATGGACACCCTGGAGGACCACGGTGCGGACAACCCGGTCGAGGTCGCCGAGGACCGCGAGCTGCGCAGGCTGCTGGCTCAGGCGGTCAACACCCTCCCAGAGCGGGAGAAGACGGTGGTGACGCTCTACTACTACGAGGGCCTCACCCTCGCCGAGATCGGGCAGGTGCTGGGGGTGACGGAGAGTCGGGTGAGCCAGATCCACACCAAGTCCGTCCTCCAGCTGCGCGCCAAAATGTCGGACATCCGATAGGGCGTCGGTAGCTGTAGCCGTAGCCGTAGCCGTAGCCGTAGCCGGAGCCGGGTTCGGGTCCGGGGATCGGGAGCCGGGCATCGACCGCAGGGATGCCGGCGGAGGGATGCCGGCGGAGGGGTGTTGACCCAGGGGTGCGGACAGCCGGGCGTCGGAAGGCGTCGCGGGCCCCGCGCCTCCTTTCGACGCGCGGCGCCGTACCGGCCGGAGATATGGCTCCGTACAGTGGGAGCGTGCCGAAGATCCGAGCGGCCACGGTGGCCGAGCATCGCCAGCTCCAGCGGGCAGCCCTCCTCGATGCTGCCCGCATCCTGCTCACCGAAGGTGGCATGGATGCCCTGACCTTCCCCGCGCTCGCGGCGCGCACCGGGCTGGCGCGCTCCTCGGTCTACGAGTACTTCCGCTCCCGCGCCGCCGTGGTCGAGGCGCTCTGCGAGGTGGACCTCCCGCTCTGGGCGGCCGAGATCGAGGCCGGGATGGAGAGCTGCGACACCGCCGTGGAGCGGATCGAGGCCTATGTCCGGGGCCAACTGGCGCTGGCCGCCGACCCGCGGCACCGCGCGGTGGTGGCGATCTCCGCGCTGGAGCTCGACGAGGCCGCACGCGAGCGGATCAGGGCGGCGCACGGCAGGCTGGCCGGTCTGGTCGGACGGACGCTGGAGGAGCTCGGTCACGAGCAGCCCCGGCTCGCCGCGGCCCTGGTCCAGGGTGTGGTGGAAGCGGCGACCCGTCGGGCGGAGCGGGCGGTAGCCGGAGTCCGGGCGGGTTGTGCGACGGAGAGCCCCGAGGAGATCGCCGAGGCCGCCGTCGCGATGGTGCTGCACGGACTCGTCCGCGCCTGAGCCACCCCGGGGCCCAGCCCCCGAGCCGGCACCCGAGTCCGAGCCCGTCCCTCTGGCCTGCCCCGGTTCCCGCCCCAGCGCCCCGACCTACCCGGCGCCCTGACCTACCCGGCGCCCCGACCTACCCGGCGCCCCGACCTACCCGGCGCCGCCGTTCAGCGGCAGCAGTCGCGCCGCGCCCGCGCCGAACAGGGCCAGCGGGTCGAGGTAGCGGTTGCCGCGCAGCAGCCCCCAGTGCAGGCAGTCGCGCCCGGGACAGTGCCGTCCGCCCGGGGCGAGCAGCCCGATCGTCCGTCCGGCGGCCACCGGGGTGCCGACCGGGAGGGTGCCGGTGACGGGCAGGTAGGTGGTCCGGAGCGGGGGTGTGCCCGAGCCCGGGTGGGAGACGGTCACCACCGGTCGCCCCGCCACCAGCCCGGAGAACGCGATGACCCCGGGAGCCGCCGCCCGGATCTCCGCCCCGGGCGCGGCGGCGAGGTCCACCCCTCGGTGCCCGGCGGTCCAGGCCTTCGCCGGCGGCTCGAACCGGCCCAGCAGGCCGCCGGGCCCGCCCACCGGCCAGGCCCGTGCACCGCTCGGCCCGGCCTCGCCGTCCGGCCCCGGAGAGCCCAGGAGGCCGGCACCTCCCGAAGCATCGGGACTCCGTGGGCCTCCGACCGTCCCCGGCGCCGACCCGCCAGGGGCCACCCCCGAAGCGCCCGAAGCCACCGAAACCCCTGAAGCCCCCGAAGCCCCCACCAGCGCGAGCGCGAGCGCCATCGCCACCACTCCGATCACCCCGCCGGGCCAGGACCACGGCGGCGACCAGGACCACGCCCGCGACCAGGACCACGCCCACGACCACGACCACCTGAGACCAGTCATGCCGGCAGGCTCCCCGTCGAGCCGCTCCCGCACCACCCACATCCGGATTCCTGTGGACAAATCGCCCCCTCTCCCGGTCGCCATCCCCCGGCCGGGTGTACGGATGCCGCCATCCGGTGTACAAACGGCATAGCGGCGACAGTTCCGGCGCAGGTAGTGACCGACCCGCGTCCGCCCTTCCCGAGCCCGCCTCCCCGCGCCTCCCGCGCCCGCTGCCGAGCCCGTCCCCGGCCGTTCTCCGGGGCTTCTCCCAGGCCCTCTGCGGGCCCCCGGCCACGCGTGGAGTCGCTCGCCCCTCGGCGCTTCCCGTACACTTCACACGCGACCCGGTCCGCCGGGTCGACTTCGCACGCCCCGCCACCGGCGGTCGGACGCGGTTCGTCCGCAGCCCCGCCAGGTGCGAGTGCCGCTCGGTCCGCCGAGCCCGACCGGTCCCCGGACCGAGCGGGCTGAAGCGGCTCGGCACGTTCGGGGCGTCAGGCGTGGCTGTCACCTGGCCGCCACGGACAAACCGAGCCTGACCCGGCAGGAAGCGCCGCAACGCGCCGCCGCCGGGCCGCAACACCAAGGAGTACGGCAATGGCCGTCGTCACGATGCGGGAGCTGCTGGAGAGCGGCGTCCACTTCGGTCACCAGACCCGCCGCTGGAACCCGAAGATGAAGCGCTTCATCATCACCGAGCGCAACGGCATCTACATCATCGACCTCCTGCAGTCGCTGAACTACATCGACCGCGCCTTCGAGTTCATCAAGGAGACCGTTGCCCACGGCGGCAGCGTCCTCTTCGTCGGCACGAAGAAGCAGGCCCAGGAGGCCATCGCCGAGCAGGCCACCCGCGTGGGCATGCCCTACGTGAACCAGCGCTGGCTCGGCGGCATGCTGACCAACTTCTCGACCGTCTACAAGCGCCTCCAGCGCCTGAAGGAGCTCGGCGAGCTGGACTTCTCGGACGTGGCCGGCTCCGGCCTCACCAAGAAGGAGCTCCTGGTCCTCCAGCGCGAGCACGACAAGCTGGAGAAGACCCTCGGCGGTATCCGCGACATGCAGCGCGTTCCCAGCGCCGTCTGGATCGTGGACACCAAGAAGGAGCACATCGCGGTCGGCGAGGCCCGGAAGCTCAACATCCCGGTCGTCGCCATCCTCGACACCAACTGTGACCCGGACGAGGTCGACTACAAGATCCCGGGCAACGACGACGCGATCCGCTCCGTCACCCTGCTGACCCGCGTGATCGCCGACGCCGTGGCCGAGGGCCTGAAGTCCCGCGCCGGTGTCGCCAAGGGCGACGCCAAGGCCGAGCCGGGTGCCGACCAGCCGCTGGCCGCCTGGGAGAAGGACCTCCTCGAGGGCGAGAAGAAGGCCGAGGAGGCCCCCGCCGCCGCCGAGGCCCCCGCCGCCGAGGCTCCCGCCGCCGAGGCCCCGGCCGCCGACGCGCCGGCCGAGCAGGCCTGACGTACCAAGGGTGAGGGGCACCCGCCGGTACGACGCCGGCAGGTGCCCCTCTCTCCCGCGCCGGGACCGAACCACCGGTCCCGGCGCCACTCCACGCAGACACGCGAGACGCGAGAAGAGATTCACACCATGGCGAACTTCACCGCCGCGGACGTCAAGAAGCTCCGTGAGCTCACCGGCGCCGGCATGATGGACTGCAAGAAGGCCCTGGACGAGGCCGAGGGCAACGTCGAGAAGGCCGTCGAGCTCCTGCGCATCAAGGGCCAGAAGGGCGTTGCCAAGCGCGAGGGCCGTGACGCCTCCAACGGCGCCGTCTCCGCCGTGATCGCCGAGGACAAGAAGTCCGGCGTCCTGGTCGAGCTGAACTGCGAGACCGACTTCGTCGCCAAGGGCGAGAAGTTCGTCGAGGTCGTCGACGCCCTCGCCGCCCACGTCGCCAAGGCCCCCCTGGCCGACCTGGACGCCGCCCTGGCGTCCGAGATCGAGCCCGGCAAGACCGTCCAGCAGTTCGTGGACGAGGCCAACGCGACCCTGGGCGAGAAGATCGTCTTCCGTCGCTTCGCCCAGTTCGAGGGTGACGGCTTCGTCGCGGTCTACCTGCACAAGACCAGCCCCGACCTGCCGCCGGCCGTCGGCGTCCTGGTCGAGCTGGACAAGGAGAACGCCGAGGTCGCCAAGGACGTCGCGCAGCACATCGCCGCCTTCGCTCCGAAGTACCTGTCCCGCGAGGAGATCCCGGCCGAGGCGCTCGAGAACGAGCGTCGCGTCGCCGAGGCCACCGCTCGCGAGGAGGGCAAGCCGGAGGCCGCCCTGCCGAAGATCGTCGAGGGTCGCGTCACCGGCTTCGTGAAGGAGAACTCCGTCCTGGAGCAGGCCTTCGCGAAGGACAACAAGAAGACCGTCGCCAAGGTCCTCGAGGAGAACGGCGTCGCCCTCAAGCGCTTCGCCCGCTTCCGCGTCGGCGCCTGAGCCACGTTCCACCTGGTCCCCGGCCCCTCTAGGCTGGGAACCGCCCCCGCCCGCTGACCAGGGTGGGAGGAACGCCGAACGGGCTCACCCCGCGCCTACCGCCAACGGGCGGGCTCGCGTCGGCACCATGAACGACGAGGAGGCCATTGCCGTGCAGGACACCGAACCGGTTCCCGCGGCAGTGGCCTCCTCTCGCGTACACGCAGGCGGGGCATCCGCACACCCGCGCCTGTGACCAGTAGGTGCAAAAAGGAGAAGTCCATGCAGGAGACGCAGGAGACCGCGCAGGACCCCAAGGCCGGCTCGCGCCGCCGGGTGCTGCTCAAGCTGTCCGGTGAAGCCTTCGCCGGTGGTGGCGGACTCGGCGTCGACCCGGACGTCGTGCACGCGATCGCCCGGGAGATCGCCACCGTCGTCCGTGCCGGTACCGAGGTCGCGGTGGTCATCGGCGGCGGCAACTTCTTCCGGGGCGCCGAGCTCCAGGTCCGCGGCATGGACCGGGCCCGCTCCGACTACATGGGCATGCTCGGCACCGTCATGAACTGCCTGGCGCTGCAGGACTTCCTGGTCAAGGAGGGCATCGAGACCCGGGTCCAGACCGCCATCACCATGGGCCAGGTCGCCGAGCCGTACCTGCCGCTGCGGGCCGTCCGGCACCTGGAGAAGGGCCGTGTGGTGATCTTCGGCGCCGGTATGGGCATGCCGTACTTCTCCACCGACACCACGGCCGTCCAGCGCGCCCTGGAGATCCACGCCGACGTCCTGCTGATGGGCAAGAACGGTGTGGACGGCGTCTACGACTCCGACCCGCGGACCAACCCGGACGCGGTCAAGTTCGACGCGCTGGAGTACTCCGAGGTCATCGCGCGCGACCTCAAGGTCGCCGACCTCACCGCGATCACGCTGTGCAAGGACAACAACCTTCCGATGCTGGTCTTCGAACTGCTGGCGGAGGGCAATATCGCGCGCGCGGTGAAGAGTGAGAAGATCGGCACACTCATCAGCCAGGATTCTGTCCGGGCCTGAGCAGCAATCAGCCGCACCGGACGGCGCCGGCGCCGCGACCGGCCGCCGCGCCGACACCGGTCGGGACAACAGCAGATGAACCGGACAGGGAGACCACAGTGATCGAAGAGACCCTCCTCGAGGCCGAGGAGAAGATGGAGAAGGCCGTCCTCCACGCCAAGGACGACTTCGCGGCCATCCGCACCGGCCGTGCGCACCCGGCGATGTTCGCCAAGATCGTCGCCGAGTACTACGGCGCCAAGACCCCGATCAACCA
Organism: Kitasatospora sp. NPDC002543; assembly: GCF_053594915.1. Lineage (NCBI taxonomy): Bacteria > Bacillati > Actinomycetota > Actinomycetes > Kitasatosporales > Streptomycetaceae > Kitasatospora > Kitasatospora sp. NPDC002543. The sequence continues at coordinate 74,318 of NZ_JBSFWR010000021.1, forward strand.
GCTGGCCTCGTTCTCGGTGCCGGAGCCGCGGATGGCGGTCGTCTCGCCGTTCGACAAGACCGCGCTGAAGGCCATCGAGCAGGCGATCCGCGACTCGGACCTGGGCGTCAACCCCTCCAACGACGGCTCGATCATCCGCGTGGTGCTGCCCGAGCTGACCGAGGAGCGTCGCCGGGAGTTCATCAAGATCGCCCGCACCAAGGGCGAGGACGCCAAGGTCTCGATCCGCGCCGTGCGCCGCAAGGCCAAGGACGCCATCGACAAGCTGGTGAAGGACGGCGAGGTCGGCGAGGACGACGGCCGCCGTTCCGAGAAGGAGCTCGACGACACCACGGCCAAGTACGTGGCCCAGATCGACGAGCTGTTGAAGCACAAGGAAGCCGAGCTGCTCGAGGTCTGATGAACGACGCCCCTGACGCCCCCGGCTACTGGGGCCCGTCCGACCAGCAGTTCCAGCCCTACCGCCCGGCGCCTCACCCGCAGGCGGCCCGTACCCCGGCCCATCCGGCGCCGGGGTACGGCGCGCGTCCGGCGCCGGTCCGGGGGTACCCCGGCCACCCGGGCGGCCAGGCCGTGCCCCCGGGCACGCCGGGCGTCGCCCAGGGAGCGCCGGGCCTCCGTTCGGATCAGTCGCAGCAGCCTCCGGTGTACTGGGGCGGCGACGCGGAGGAGACTCAGGTCATGCCTCCCGTCCCGGCCGAGCCCGGCCCGCCGCCCGGCACGCCCGACCACGGTCGGCCCGCCGCCGGTGGACCGGCCGACCCCGCCGAGGGGCCGTCCCGGGAGTCCGGCCGGCTGAGCGGCCCGTTGTTCCGGGACGAGCAGTCCGAGCCGGCCGCGCCGGGCGTGACCGAGACGGTCGTGCTGCGCGCGATATCCGGCGACGCGCCCCCCGCCCCCGGCCACGGCCTCCCGCCGCACCCGGGGGCACCGGTGCCTCCCGCGCCGCCGGCGAACCACCTGGCGGCCGGGCAGCTCCACTTCGTGCCGTCGTCCCACCCAGGGCAGGAGACACCCGTGGCCGCCCAGCCCGCTCCGCAGCCGCAGCCGCGCAAGCAGCGCGGTGGCCGTAACCTCCAGGCCGCCATAGGCGTGGGCGTCGGCCTCGGTGCGGTGATCGTCGCCTCGCTGTTCGTGGTGAAGGCGCTGTTCCTGGTCGTCGTGATGGCCGCGGTCGCGGTCGGCGTCTGGGAGCTGACCAGCCGGCTCGCCGAGCGCAAGCAGATCAAGGCGCCGCTGGTCCCGCTGGTCGTCGGCGGCGTCGCCATGGTCGCCACCGGTTACTGGGCGGGCATCCAGTGGGCCGCCGCCTCGCTCGCGCTGACCGGGCTGGCGGTGATGGTCTGGCGGATGGCCGAGCCGCCGGAGGACTACCTGCGGGACATAACGGCAGGCGTGTTCACGGCCTTCTACGTGCCGTTCCTGGCCACCTTCGTGGCGATGATGCTGGCGGCCGACGACGGCCCCCAGCGGATCGTGCTCTTCCTGATCGTGACGATCTGCAGTGACACCGGCGCCTACGCGGTGGGCTACAAGTTCGGGAAGACCAAGCTGGCCCCGACGATCAGCCCGGGCAAGACCCGCGAGGGCCTGGCCGGCGGCATCGCCCTGTCGATGCTGGCGGGCGCGCTGCTGATGCAGCTGATCATCGACGGCGGCAGCTGGTGGCAGGGCCTGATCCTGGGCGGCTGCGCGGCGGTCACGGCGACCCTGGGCGACCTGGGCGAGTCGATGATCAAGCGCGACCTCGGGATCAAGGACATGGGCACCCTGCTGCCCGGCCACGGCGGCATCATGGACCGGCTGGACTCGCTGCTGCCGACCGCCCCGGTGGTCTGGCTGCTGCTGGCGGCCTTCGTCGGCAGCTGACCTGCGACGAGACGTACGAAGGAGGGCCCCGGACGCCTGGCGTCCGGGGCCCTCGCGCGTCTGCGACACTGGAACAACCATGCCTAAGCCCGGAGAACTCACCTTTGTCGCGCCGCGCGGCGCCAAGCCCCCGCGACACCTCGCCGACCTGAGCCCCGCCGAGCGCAAGGAGGCCGTCGCCGAGCTGGGCGAGCAGCCGTTCCGCGCCAAGCAGCTCTCCAACCACTACTTCGGCCGGATGTCGAACGACCCGGCGAGCTGGACGGACATTCCCGCCGCCAGCCGGGAGAAGCTCACGGAGAGCCTGCTGCCCGAGCTGATGTCGGTGGTCCGGCACGTCTCCTGCGACGACGACGCCACCCGCAAGACGCTCTGGAGGCTCTTCGACGGCACGCTCGTGGAGTCCGTGCTGATGCGCTACCCGGACCGGGTCACCATGTGCATCAGCTCCCAGGCCGGCTGCGGCATGAACTGCCCGTTCTGCGCGACCGGCCAGGCCGGGCTGACCCGCAACCTCTCCACCGCCGAGATCGTCGAGCAGATCGCCGCCGGGATGCGCGCGCTCAGGACCGGGGAGATCCCCGGCGGCGAGGCGCGGCTGTCCAACGTGGTCTTCATGGGCATGGGCGAGCCGCTGGCCAACTACAACCGGGTGCTCGCTTCGATCCGCCGGCTGACCGACCCGGCGCCGGACGGCTTCGGCCTGTCCCAGCGCGGCATCACCGTCTCCACCGTCGGTCTCGTCCCGGCGATGCACCGGTTCGCCGACGAGGGCCTCAGCTGCCGCCTGGCGCTGTCGCTGCACGCCCCAGACGACGAGCTGCGCGACGAGCTGGTGCCGGTGAACACCCGGTGGAAGGTCGCCGAGGTGCTGGACGCGGCCTGGAACTACGCGGAGAAGTCCGGCCGCCGGATCTCCATCGAGTACGCGCTGATCAAGGACATCAACGACCAGGCCTGGCGGGCCGACCTGCTCGGCCGGCTGATCAAGAACCGCCGGGTGCACGTCAACCTGATCCCGCTGAACCCGACCCCCGGGTCCAAGTGGACGGCCTCCCGGCCCGAGGACGAGCGCGAGTTCGTCCGCCGTCTCCAGTCGCACGGCGTGCCGACGACCGTCCGCGACACCCGCGGCCAGGAGATCGACGGCGCCTGCGGCCAGCTCGCCGCGGCGGGCTGAGCCCCACCCCTCGGGGACGACCCGCGGGGAACCCGCTACCGGAGTCCGGCGGCCGCCAGCGCGGCGGTCGCCCCGCCGGTCAGCAGCAGCGTGCTGCCCACCGCGAGGGTGCGCAGCGCGACCGCGCCGAACAGCAGCCGGGGCGAGGTGCCGAGGCGCAGCAGCGCGTCGGTGACCTCCCGGCGGTCGCTGCGGACCTCGGCGAGCCGGGTGGCCACCGCCGCGGCCGCGCAGCCGAGCACCAGGCAGGCCTCGACCGCGGGCAGCGCGTCGGCGCTGTCGGGCGTGCCGATCCAGTAGCGGACGGTGGTGAGCACCAGCGCGACGGCGAGGGTGAGCACGGCGAGCGGCGCGCCGAGCCGGCGGGCCTGGGCGGTGAGTCCGCGCCCGGCCAGCAGCCGCAGCGGGGTGGGCCGCCCGATGGCGAGCAACCGTCCGGCCCAGGCCAGCAGTGGGCCGGTGAGCAGGGCGAGGCCGAGCGCGCCGGCGGCCCAGCCGCCGAGGGCGGCGGTGCTGGTGGTGCCGAGCCCGGCGGGCAGGTGGACCGGGCGGCCGTCGACGGCGGCGCCGGGCCGCAGGGCGATGAGTTCGAGCGCGGCGCCGATCACGACCAGGCCGACCGGCAGGGCGATCCGCCAGGAGCCGAAGCCGGTCGGGGCCTGGGTGCGGCCGCCGGGCAGGGTGTCGGCGACGGGCACCGCGCAGGCGGCGGCGGTGCCGGCGGTGAGCGGGACGAGGACGAGCAGGGCGACGGGGGCGGCGGCCGGGAGCGGCACGCCCATGCCGAGGTCGGGGGCGAGCGCGGGCCCGGCGATGTCGTTGCGCAGCACCAGGAAGGCCAGCAGGGTGAGCGCGGCGCCGAGGGTGCAGGCGAGCGCGACCTCGCCGGCGATCAGTGTCCGGATCCGGCGGGAGCCGGCTCCGGCGGCGGTGAGGCCGGCGATCCGTTCGGGCCGGCGGGCGGGCACCGCGCGGGCGGCGACGGCCGCGAACCAGGCGACGGCGGCGAGCGGGGGCAGGCACCAGAGGAGCCGGGCCAGCGGGTCGGGGCCGCCGCTCGGTTCGCTCATCGCCCGGCCGAGGGAGCGCAGCAGGAAGGCGGCGACCACGGCGGCGGCCAGCGCGGTGAGCAGCCAGCGGCCGAGGTCGGACACCCGGTAGCCCCGGGCCAGACGGAGATAGAACACGTCGACTCTTTCGGGCGTCAGCGGTGGGTGGCCGTGACGGCGGGCGCACCGGCGGACCCGGGCGCGGGGGTGCCGCGGGGGACGGGGGCGACGGGCGCGGTGAGCCGTCCGTCGACGAGGGCGACGGTGCGGTCCGCGAACCGGACGAGCTCGCGGTCGTGGGTGGCCAGGACGAGGGTGAGCTGGTGGGAGCGGGCCGCGCTGGTCAGTATCCGCATGACCTGGTCGGCCGCCTCGCGGTGCAGCGGGGCGGTGGGGTCGTCGGCGAAGACGACCGGCGGCAGCGGGGCCAGGGCGCGGGCGACGGCGACCCGCTGGCGCCGGCTCTGGACCAGCCGCTCGGGGCGCAGCCGGGCGCAGTCGCCGACGTCGAGGCGCTCCAGCCACTCGTCGGCGGCGGTGTAGGCGGCCTTGTGGCCGGCCCCGGCGAGCAGCAGCGGCAGGGCGACGTTCTCCCGGGCGGTCAGTTCGGGCACCAGGTGGGGCTCGGAGCCGACGAAGCCGAAGCGGTCGCGGCGCAGCCGTTCGCGGCCGGCCCGGGGGAGGGTGTGCACGGGGGCGCTGTTGAACCAGACCTCGCCCTCGTCGACCGGGAGTTGCGCGGAGAGGCAGCCGAGCAGGGTGCTCTTGCCGGAGCCGCGCGGGCCGGTGACGGCGAGCACCTCGCCGTCGCGGACGCCGATCGAGATGCCGCGCAGGGCGGGGGTGCCGTCATGGGACTTGACGATCCCTCGGGCCCACAGCACGTCGTTGTCAGGCGGTGCCGCTGACATGAGGATCCATCCTGGGTGGCCGCAGGGATATGACAGTCGTCAGATTAGAACGACCGGGGCTGGGCGCGGTTGCGGCGCACTGGTCCATCACGGGCATATCACCCGCATTCAGGCATGTTTGGTCGTACGACTGTGATGTTGCGGGCCGGGGAGGGCGGTCCGGGAACGCCGAAGGGCGGCCCCGCGGGGAGCGGGACCGCCCTTCGGCGGAGGGTGGGGAAGAAGGCTCAGGGGATCAGATCTTCGCCCACGCGTCGGTCAGGCTGGTCCGCAGGATCTGCTCGATCTCGTCGAAGGTCGACTGGTCGGAGATCAGCGGCGGGGCCAGCTGGATGACCGGGTCGCCACGGTCGTCGGCGCGGCAGTACAGGCCGTTGTCGAACAGGGCCTTCGAGAGGAAGCCGTAGAGCACGCGCTCGACCTCTTCGTCGTTGAAGGACTCCTTGGTGACCTTGTCCTTCACGAGCTCGATGCCGTAGAAGTACCCGTTGCCGCGGACGTCGCCGACGATCGGCAGGTCGCGCAGCTTGTCCAGGGTGCCCAGGAACGCGGCCTCGTTGTCGAGGACGTGCTGGTTCAGGCCCTCGCGCTCGAAGATGTCGAGGTTGGCCAGCGCCACCGCGGAGGAAACCGGGTGGCCACCGAAGGTGTAGCCGTGCAGGAAGGTGTTGTCACCCTTGTAGAACGGCTCGGCCAGGCGGTCCGAGATGATCGTGGCGCCGATCGGGGAGTAGCCCGAGGTCATGCCCTTGGCGCAGGTGATCATGTCGGGCTGGTAGCCGAACTTGTCGGCGCCGAACATGGTGCCCAGGCGGCCGAAGGCGCAGATGACCTCGTCCGAGACCAGCAGCACGTCGTGGCGGTCGCAGATCTCGCGCAGGCGCTGGAAGTACCCGGGCGGCGGCGGGAAGCAGCCACCGGCGTTCTGCACCGGCTCGACGAAGACGGCGGCGACGGTCTCGGCGCCCTCGTTGAGGATGGCCACCTCGATCTCGTCGGCGCACCAGCGGCCGTAGGCCTCGGGGTCGACCGTGCCGTCGGGGCCCTCGAGGAAGGCCGGGGCGCGGTAGATGTTGGTGTTCGGCGCCTTGTGGGTGCCCGGCACCAGCGGCTCGAACGGGGCCTTCAGGCCCGGCAGGCCGGTGATGGACAGAGCGCCCTGCGGGGTGCCGTGGTAGGCGACGGCGCGCGAGATGACCTTGTACTTGGTCGGCTTGCCGGTCAGCTTGAAGTACTGCTTGGCGAGCTTCCAGGCGGTCTCGACGGCCTCGCCGCCACCGGTGGAGAAGAAGACCTTGTTCAGGTCGCCCGGGGCGTAGTTGGCCAGGCGCTCGGCCAGCTCGACGGCCTTCGGGTGGGCGTAGCTCCACACCGGGAAGAAGGCGAGCTCCTTGGCCTGCTTGGCGGCGGCCTCGGCGAGCTCCTCACGGCCGTGGCCGGCCTGGACGACGAACAGGCCGGCGAGGCCGTCGAGGTACTTGCGTCCCTTGTCGTCCCAGACGTAGGTGCCCTCGCCCTTGACGATCGTCGGCACGGGGGAGTTCTCGTACGACGACATGCGGGTGAAGTGCATCCACAGGTGGTCGTAGGCGGTCTTGGAAAGGTCCTTCTGCGCCGGGTCGGCTGTCATCGGGTGCCCCAGGTGTAGGTCTGTTTCCGGAGCTTCAGGTAAACGAAGCTCTCGGTGCTCCGCACGCCGGGAAGCGCGCGGATGCGCTTGTTGATCAGTTCGAGCAGGTGCTCGTCGTCCTCGCAGACCAGTTCGGCCAGGAGATCGAACGAGCCTGCGGTGCAGACGACGTAGTCGACCTCGTCGAGGGCGGCCAACGCGTCGGCGACGGGCTCGATGTCGCCCTCGACCCGGATGCCGACCATCGCCTGGCGGGTGAAGCCGACGGTGAGCGGGTCCGTGACGGCGACGATCTGCATCACGCCCTGGTCGAGCAGCTTCTGGACGCGCTGCCGCACGGCCGCCTCGGACAGGCCGACGGCCTTGCCGATGGCGGCGTACGGGCGACGCCCGTCCTCCTGGAGCTGCTCGATGATCGCCTTGGAGGCGGCGTCGAGGGGAACGCTGGCGTTCCGGTCGCGGTTGGCCACGCGGCCACTGTGCCTGATCGTTCCCGTGTTCGCAAGCGTGGAAACTGCTGATTTCGTCGTGATCTTGGAAAACGCATGCGGATTTCATCGCTGAAGCCCACTCGTCCTGTCGATACCAGCAGTCGTGCGGTTACCCTGGGCACCGTACGCGCGCGCCCCCGGGGGTCGGCGCACGTACCGCCACCAGTGGACCGCGCCGTTCCGGGCACGGCCACTCGGCACCCTTCGTACGCCGGAGCCGCCGACGTACCATGGCGCCGGAATCTGCAACGCCGCAGGCCCAGACCGAGGAGAGATCCGTGAGCGACCTTCGCACGCTGCGCAACTACATCAACGGTGAGTTCGTCGACGCGGCCGATGGCCGCACGCTCGACATCGTCGACCCGACCACCGGCGAGGTGTACGCGACGTCGCCGCTGTCCGGGGCCGCTGACGTGGACGCCGCCATGGCCTCCGCCGCCGCCGCGTTCCCGATCTGGCGCGACGCCACCCCGAGCGTCCGGCAGAAGCTGCTGCTCAAGATCGCCGACGCGGTCGAGGCCCGCGCCGACGAGATCGTCGACACTGAGGTGCGCAACACCGGCAAGCCCCGTGCGATGACCCTCTCCGAGGAGATCGGTCCGATGGTGGACCAGATCCGGTTCTTCGCCGGTGCCGCCCGCATGCTGGAGGGCAAGGCCGCCGGTGAGTACATGGACGGGATGACCTCGATCATCCGCCGTGAGCCGGTCGGTGTCTGCGCCCAGGTCGCGCCGTGGAACTACCCGATGATGATGGCCGTCTGGAAGTTCGCCCCGGCCATCGCCGCGGGCAACACCGTCGTGCTGAAGCCCTCCGACACCACCCCGGCCTCCACCGTGCTGCTGGCCGAGATCATCGGCGGCGTGCTCAAGGAGCTGGAGCTGCCGGCCGGCGTCTTCAACGTCATCTGCGGCGACCGCGAGACCGGCAAGCTGATGGTCGAGCACAAGACCCCGGCGATGGCCTCCATCACCGGTTCGGTGCGCGCCGGCATCTCGGTCGCCGAGTCCGCCTCCAAGGACGTCAAGCGCGTCCACCTGGAGCTGGGCGGCAAGGCCCCGGTCGTGGTCTTCGAGGACGCCGACATCGCCGAGGCCGTCGAGGGCATCTCGGTGGCGGGCTACTTCAACGCCGGCCAGGACTGCACCGCCGCCACCCGCGTGCTGGTGCACGAGTCGATCCACGACGCCTTCGTCGAGGCGCTGGCCAAGGCCGCGGCCGAGACCAAGACCGGCGGCGTGGACGACGAGGACGTCCTGTACGGCCCGCTGAACAACGCCAACCAGCTGAAGCAGGTCTCCGGCTTCATCGAGCGGCTGCCCGCCCACGCCAAGGTCGAGGCCGGTGGCCACCAGGTCGGCGACAAGGGCTACTTCTACGCCCCGACCGTCGTCTCCGGCCTGCACCAGGACGACGAGATCATCCAGAACGAGGTCTTCGGCCCGGTCATCACCGTGCAGAAGTTCACCGACGAGGAGCAGGCCGTCGCCTACGCCAACGGCGTCGAGTTCGCCCTGGCCTCCTCGGTGTGGACCAAGGACCACGCCCGCGCCATGCGGATGTCGCGCCGCCTGGACTTCGGCTGCGTCTGGATCAACACCCACATCCCGCTGGTCGCCGAGATGCCGCACGGTGGCTTCAAGAAGTCGGGCTACGGCAAGGACCTGTCGGCGTACGGCTTCGAGGACTACACCCGCGTGAAGCACGTCATGACCGCGATCTGAGCGGGTCAGGGCGGTCGAGCGCAGGATGACCGCGATCTGAGCGGGTCGGGACGGTCGAGCGCAGGATGACCGCGATCTGATGATCGGCTGACATGACGAAGGGCCCGGGTCTCGTCGACCCGGGCCCTTCGTCTTTGCATCCTGTCGATGGTTGGCGCGACCGGCTGACACGATGGAACTGCCCTTCGGGGACGGGCCGCCCTAGCCTTACCGGCATGAGCATCCCCACTGCTGACTCAGCCGCCGGCCAGGTGGTCAAGGCCGCCGACCGCGCGCACGTCTTCCACTCGTGGTCCGCCCAGGCGCTGATCGACCCCCTCGCGGTGGCCGGCGCCGAGGGCTCGTACTTCTGGGACTACGACGGCAATCGGTACCTCGACTTCTCCTCGCAGTTGGTCAACACCAACATCGGCCACCAGCACCCGAAGGTGGTCGCCGCGATCCAGGAGCAGGCGGCGAAGCTCTGCACCATCGCCCCCGGCTTCGCGGTCGAGTCGCGCAGCGAGGCGGCCCGGCTGATCGCCGAGCGCACCCCCGGTGACCTGGACAAGATCTTCTTCACCAACGGCGGCGCCGAGGCCAACGAGAACGCCATCCGGATGGCCCGGCTGCACACCGGCCGGCAGAAGGTGCTCTCCACCTACCGCTCGTACCACGGCGCCACCGCCAACGCGATCGCCCTCACCGGCGACCCGCGGCGCTGGCCCAACGAGGGCGGCGTCTCCGGCGTGGTGCACTTCTGGGGGCCGTACGCCTACCGCACCAACTTCCACGCCGAGAACGAGGCGCAGGAGTGCGAGCGCGCCCTGGAGCACCTGGAGCAGGTGATCGCGTTCGAGGGTCCGGGCACCGTCGCGGCGGTCATCCTGGAGACGGTGGTCGGCACCGCGGGCGTCCTCGTCCCGCCGGCGGGCTACCTGGCCGGGGTCCGGGAGATCTGCGACCGCTACGGGATCGTGTTCATCCTCGACGAGGTGATGGCGGGCTTCGGCCGCACCGGCGAGTGGTTCGCCGCCGACCACTGGGGCGTCACCCCGGACCTGCTCACCTTCGCCAAGGGCGTCAACTCGGGCTACGTGCCGCTGGGCGGCGTGGCGATCAGCGCCGAGATCGCGGCGACCTTCGCCGAGCGGGCCTTCCCCGGCGGGCTCACCTACTCGGGCCACCCGCTGGCCTGCGCCTCCGCGGTGGCGACCATCAACACCATGGCGGAGGAGGGCATCGTCGAGAACGCCAGGCACATCGGCGAGAACGTCCTCGGCCCCGGCCTGCGCGAGCTGGCCGAGCGGCACCCGTCGATCGGCGAGGTCCGCGGCCTCGGCGTGTTCTGGGCGCTCGACCTGGTGAAGGACCGGGAGACCCGCGAGCCGCTGGTGCCGTACAACGCGGCCGGCGCCGACAACGCGCCGATGGCCGAACTGGCCGCCGCCTGCAAGCAGCGCGGGCTCTGGCCGTTCGTCAACATGAACCGCTTCCACGTCGTCCCGCCGTGCACCGTCACCGAGGAGGAGGCCAAGACCGGCCTCGCGGTGCTGGACGAGGTGCTGTCGCTCACCGACGCGCACACTGTCTGACGTACCTCCCAGGACGGCCCCGGGCACCCGTGTGCCCGGGGCCGTCCCACGCTCCGGAAGGCCGCTCATGCCCCGCCGCACCATCCTGACCCGCCGCTCCCGCTCCGACCGCCCGCTGGGGCCCGGAACCATCCGCCGCCGTTCCGTGCTCGGCGGTGCCGCGCTGCTCGGCGCCGGCACGCTGACCGGCTGCGGCATCCCGTCCGCGTACGTGGCCGAGGACCGCCGCTCGGCGCCGGACCGCTCGGAGAGCGACAAGCGGCTCGTCTTCTCCAACTGGACGCAGTACATCGACACCGACGACGCGGGCGGGCGCCCGACCCTGGACGCCTTCAGCGAGAAGAGCGGCATCGCGGTCACCTACACCGAGGACATCAACGACAACGACGAGTTCTTCGGCAAGATCAGCCCGGTGCTCACCCAGGGCGCCGCCCCCGGCCGGGACCTGATGGTGATCAGCGACTGGATGGCCGGGCGGTACGTCTCGCTGGGCTGGGTGCAGGCGATGGACCGGGCCAACCTGCCCAACGTGACCGCCAACCTGGACCCGCAGCTCGCCGACCCGGCCTTCGACCCCGGGCGGCGGCGCAGCGTGCCGTGGCAGTCCGGGATCACCGGCATCGCCTACAACCGCAAGGCGCTCGGCCGCGAGATCAGGTCCACCGCGGACCTGTGGGCGCCCGACCTCAAGGGCCGGGTCACGCTGTTCGCCGGGCTGGACGAGGCGCTCGGGCTGCTGATGCTCTCCCAGGGCGCGGACATCGCGAAGTTCGGCGACGACGACGCGGGCAAGGCGATGGACCTGGTGCAGAAGATGGTGGACAGCGGCCACGTGCGCCGCTTCACCGGCAACGACTACACCAGCGACCTGGCCTCCGGCGCGGCGATCGCCTGCCAGGCCTACTCCGGCGACGCCGTGCAGCTCACCGCCGAGAACCCGGACATCGAGTTCGTGGTGCCGGAGGAGGGCGGGGAGCTGTGGGCGGAGAGCCTGATGATCCCCAACCGGGCCGTCCACAAGCGCAACGCCGAGCTGCTGATCGACTACTACTACCAGCCCGAGGTGGCCGCCGAGCTCGCCGCGTTCGTCCAGTACATCTGCCCGGTCCCGGCCGCCCGCGAGGTGCTGGCGGACAGCGGCGACAAGGAGAAGGCCGAACTCGCCGAGAACCCGCTGGTGTTCCCGACCGAGGAGATGCGCGCCCGGCTGCGGACCATGCGCGACGTCACCTCGGCCGAGCGGCCCGAGCTGCACAAGGTCTGGGGGCGCATCACCGGGGTGTGAGGGCCGCCGGGGGCCGCCGGGCGGCCCGTCAGCGCCGTACGGCGTCCAGCGCGAGCAGCGCCACGTGCAGGGAGAGGCAGGACTCCACCTGGTCGAGGTCGACGCCGAGGATCCGCTCGACCTTGTGCAGCCGGTCGTAGAAGGACGGCCGGGACAGGTGCGCGGCGTCCGCCGCCGCCGACTTGTTCCGGCCCTGCTCCAGGTAGATCCGCAGCATCTGCACCAACTGGCCGTTGTGCTCGGCGTCGTGGGCCAGCAGCGGGCCCAACTCCCGTTCCACGTACGTCTGCAGCCGGGCGTCGTCGCGCAGCAGGTGGAGCAGGCCGCGCAGCCGGACGTCCGGCAGCCGGTAGTAGGACGAACTGCGGCCGCCGGGCGCGTCGTGCAGCGCGGCGTCGGCGACCTGGGTGGCCTCCAGCAGGGTGCGCCGGGCGTCGCGCACCGAGCCGACCGAGGAGCCGACGGCGACCACCGGGCCCTGGGGGTCGCCGCCGTCGCGGCCGGCCTCGGCCGACATCCGGCGCAGCGCGGCCGACAGGGCGTCCAGCGAGGCGTGCTCGTCCTGCTGGGTGCCGAGCGCGATCAGCAGGCCGACGGCCTCGTCGTCCAGCGCGCCGACCAGGGCGGTCAGCCGGCAGGCCCGGACCGCGCCGGCGGCCAGCTCGGTGAAGTCGCGCAGCCGGGCCTGGGCCTCCAGCGCGGCCGGGATCGGCCCGCGCCGCTGCCGCAGCACCACGCCGACAAGCCGGCGGCCCTCCAGCGGGACGCCGAGGGCCTGGGCGCGCAGCGCCGCCTCGGAGACGGTCAGCGCGTGGGTGAGGATGCCGGACAGCAGGGTGCGGTGGGTCTGCCGCTCCAGGCTCTCCCGGTCGCGCACCACCAGCCGGTTGAGCGCCAGCGCGGAGGCCCCGCGCTCCAGCAGCATGGTGTGCGGATGGGCCTCGCCCTCGGGCAGCGGGCCGGGCTCCTGCACCAGCACCAGGCGGCCCCAGTCCTGGCCGCGGGCGCCGACGGTGGTGACCAGCCAGCCGCTGCGCGGGTCGTGACCGGTGCGTCCGGGCGGGCGGACCCCGCGCGAACGGCGCTCCCAGTCCTCCAGCACCTCGGCCTCGGGGCGACCGGCGGTGTCGTGGGCGAGCACCTGGTGGGCCAGGTTCTCCAGGACGACGGGGGCGCCGGCCATCCGGGCCACCTGGCGGATCACCTCGGGTGCCTCGGCGCCCTCCACCACCAGCTCGTTGAAGACCTGGTGGACCGATTCGGAGGCCCTCAGCTGCTCCAGCTGGGCGTTGACCACCAGGGCGTGGACGGCCTCGGTGACGGCGACGAAGCGCAGTTCGCGGCGGAGCGTGATCAGCGGCAGTCCGCGCTGCTCGGCGGCGTTGACCAGGGCGCGGGGGAGCGAGTCGAAGTAGCGCCGCCCGAACTCGACGACCAGCCCGGCCACCCCGACCTCGTCCAGCTCCCGCACGTAGCGGGCCAGGCCCTCGCGGTCCTCGGGCAGGGCGATGCCGGTGGTCAGCACCAGCTCGCCGCCGCGGAGCATCCCGGCGACGTCGGGCAGTTCGCTGACGTGGACCCAGCGGACCGGCCGCTCCAGGTGGTCGGCGCCGGCCACCACCTGGGGCAGGCCGCGCCGCATCACGTCCAGGTCGAGGATTCGGGCGACGGTGGGGAGCATCGCGGGCCTCCGGGGCGCGGTGGGTCCGGAGCGGGGGCTCCGGGCGATCAGGGGGTCGGAGTGGGTCGGACAACGCACAGGGTGTCAGGTAAATCATCCATCGACCCGACGACCTGTTGCCCTGCCCGCACCCTTGCACCCTGTAAGGCCCTTCGCGCCGAGATTGCCGAAGTGACCCTTGTCACCCCAACCCCCCAGCAGGCAAGGTCAGCGGGACCGCAGACCCCCACCCGCGGACGCGTGACCCCGCAGCGGTCGAACCACGGCACTTGGAGGAACCAGATGGACCTGACCGACTTCGGCCCGGGCGCGCAGTACATCGCGGGCCGCCAGACCCGGGGGAGCGGAGAGCCCTTCCAGGTCGTCAACCCCGCCGACGGCAGCGTGGTCGAGCAGGTCGCGCTGGCCACCACCGGGGACGTGGACACCGCCGTCGCCGCCGCGAGGGCCGCGCTGCCCGGCTGGTCCTCGGCCACCCCGGGAGCGCGCTCCGAGGCACTCACCCGGCTGGCCGCCGAGCTGGCCGCGGCGGCCGACGACCTGGCCCGGGTGGAGACGGCGCAGACCGGCAAGCCGGTCAAGCTCGCCACCGAGTTCGACGTGCCCGGCACCGTCGACAACGCCGCCTTCTTCGCCGGCGCCGCCCGCAACCTGGAGGGCAAGGCGGCCGGCGAGTACTCCGGCGACCACACCTCGTACGTGCGGCGCGAGGCGGTGGGCGTGGTCGGCTCGATCTCGCCGTGGAACTACCCGCTGCAGATGGCCGCCTGGAAGATCCTCCCGGCGATCGCCGCGGGCAACACCATCGTGCTCAAGCCCGCCGAGCTGACCCCGCTGACCTCGGTGATGTTCGCCCGCGCCTGCACCGCCGCCGGCATCCCGGACGGCGTCGTCAACGTGGTCACCGGGGCCGGGCGCACCGCGGGCGAGCACCTGGTCGGGCACCCGGACGTCGCGATGGTCTCCTTCACCGGCTCCACCGGCGTCGGCAAGCGGGTCGCCGAGATCGCCACCGCGAGCGTCAAGCGCACCCACCTGGAGCTCGGCGGCAAGGCCCCGTTCGTGGTCTTCGACGACGCCGATCTGGACGCCGCGGTGCACGGGGCGGTCGCGGCCTCGCTGATCAACGGCGGCCAGGACTGCACCGCCGCCACCCGCGCCTACGTCCAGCGCCCGCTGTACGACGCCTTCGTGGCCGGGGTGGCCGAGCTGTACGCGGCGATCCGGATCGGCGACCCGCTGAACCCGCACACCGACCTCGGCCCGCTGGTCTCGTTCGCCCACCGGGACCGGGTGGCCGGCTTCGTCGAGCGCGCCCGCTCCTACGCCACCGTGGTCACCGGCGGCCGGGCCCCGGAGAAGGGCCACGACGGCACCGACCTCACCCGGGGCGCGTACCACCGGCCGACCCTGATCACCGGCGCGGCCCAGGACAGCGAGGTCGTGCAGGGCGAGATCTTCGGCCCGGTGCTGGTCGTGCTGCCCTTCGACGGCGACGACGAGGGCCTGCGGCTGGCCAACGACACCCCGTACGGCCTGGCCGCCTCCGCCTGGACGGGCAACGTGCACCGCTCGCTGCGCGCCACCCGGGAGATCGCGGCCGGCTGCGTCTGGGTCAACGACCACATCCCGATCATCAGCGAGATGCCGCACGGCGGCTACAAGGCGTCCGGCTACGGCAAGGACATGTCCCAGTACTCGCTGGACGAGTACACCCAGGTGAAGCACGTCATGTTCGACACCACCGCGGTGGCCCGCAAGGACTGGCACCGCACCGTCTTCGGAGACAGATAACCCCTCGGCCCAAGCGGGTGCCCCCACACCCCATCTCCCCCAGGAGGCCCGTTCCATGGCGTTCAACGAGCTCACCGACGGTCTGCCCGAACCGGTCCGAAGGGCCTGGGAGCGCAGTCTGACCAGCGGCCGGGCCGCGCTCGGCCGCCGCACCCTGCTGCGGGCCGCCGCGCTGACCGCCGGGGCGGGCACCCTGGCGGCCTGCGGGATCCCGGCCGCCCCGCGGGCGACCGGGGACTCGACCGCGAACGCCGCCCCGGACCTCTCGGAGACGCAGAAGGAGGTCGACTTCTCCAACTGGCCGCTGTACGTGGACACGGACGAGAAGGACAAGGAGAGGCACGGCACCCTGGAGGCCTTCACCGAGGCCACCGGCATCAAGGTCAGGTACAACGAGGACGTCAACGACAACGTCGAGTTCTTCGGCAAGGTCAAGCCGCAGCTCGCCTCCGGCCAGGACACCGGCCGCGACCTGATGGTGCTCACCGACTGGATGGCCGCCCGGCTGATCCGGCTCGGCTGGGCGCAGAAGCTCGACCCGGCGAACGTCACCACCGCGATCACGAACATCGAGGCGCGCTTCCGCGCCCCCGACTGGGACCCGGGGCGGCTCTACTCCTACCCGTGGGCCGGCATCCAGACCGTCGTCGCCTACAACCGGAAGGCGACGAGGGGGAAGGAGGTCACCAGCGTCTCCCAACTGCTGGACGACCCCGACCTCAAGGGCCGGGTGACCTTCCTCTCCGAGATGCGCGACAGCATCGGGATGGTCCTGCTGGACCAGGGCAAGAGCACCGAGAAGTTCACCGCCGACGACTACGACGGCGCGGTGGCCCGGCTGCAGAAGGCCGTCGACAACAAGCAGATCCGCCGCTTCACCGGCAACGACTACGGCCAGGAGCTCTCCGCCGGCGACATCGCCGCCTGCGTCGCCTGGGGCGGCGACCTGATCCAGCTGCAGGCCGACAATCCGGACATCGCGTTCGTCATCCCGGAGAAGGGCTACGTCGCCTCGACCGACAACATGCTGGTCCCGGCCAAGGCCCGGCACAAGGCGAACGCGGAGAAGCTGATCGACTTCTACTATCAGCCGAAGATCGCGGCGCAGCTGGTCGCGGGAATCGGCTTCGTCTCCGCCGTCACCGGGATGAAGGACGAACTCGCCGGCATCGCCCCGGACACCGCGGCCAACCCGCTGGTCGTGCCCACCCCCGAGATGGCGGTCAAGGCACACGTGTTCCGCACGCTCTCCGAGAGCGAGGAGAGCGACTTCGAGCAGAAGTTCTCCAAGCTCATCGGCGCCTGACCCCCACTCCCGGCAGAGAAACCCAGGAAGACACCACCCCATGACAGACCAGCAGCGCGACGCGGCCGTCGGCGGCGACGTCCGGCTCACCGGCATCGGCAAGACCTACGGCTCCTTCACCGCCGTCCACCCGCTCGACCTGACCGTCCCGCAGGGCTCGTTCTTCGCCCTGCTCGGCGCCTCCGGCTGCGGCAAGACCACCACCCTGCGCATGATCGCCGGCCTGGAGGAGCCCACCAGCGGCACCGTCCTGATCGGCGGCCAGGACGTCACCTCCCTGCCCCCGTACAAGCGGCCGGTGAACACCGTCTTCCAGAGCTACGCCCTCTTCCCGCACCTGGACATCTTCGAGAACGTCGCCTTCGGCCTGCGCCGGCGCGGCAAGAAGGACGTCAAGAAGCAGGTCGACGAGATGCTGGAGCTGGTCGAACTCGGCCAGTACGCCCGGCGCAAGCCGCACCAGCTCTCCGGCGGCCAGCAGCAGCGCGTCGCGGTCGCCCGCGCACTGATCAACCACCCGCAGGTGCTGCTCCTGGACGAGCCGCTCGGCGCGCTCGACCTCAAGCTCCGCCGCCAGATGCAGCTGGAACTCAAGCGGATCCAGACCGAGGTCGGCATCACCTTCGTGCACGTCACCCACGACCAGGAGGAGGCCATGACCATGGCCGACACCATCGCGGTGATGAACGGCGGCCGGGTCGAGCAACTGGGCGCCCCCGCCGAGCTGTACGAGAACCCCGCCACCACCTTCGTGGCCAACTTCCTCGGCCAGTCCAACCTGCTGCCCGCCGAGGTCACCGGCACCGAGGGCGGCGACCTGCTGCTCAGCGCGGCCGGCGCCCGCCTCGCGGTGCCGAAGGCACGCTGCGCCACCGACGCCAAGCGCGTCCACCTGGGCGTGCGCCCGGAGAAGATCACCATCACCCACGCCTCCGAGCAGGTCGCCGACGGCCGCAACGCGCTGGCCGGCACGGTGCTCGACTCCAGCTTCATCGGCGTCTCCACCCAGTACCTGGTGCGCACCGACGGTGGCCAGGAGGTCACCGTCTTCGAGCAGAACATGGAGCGCGACGCCCGGATCGTCCCGGGCGCCGCCGTCCGACTGCACTGGAACCCGGCCCACTCCTTCGCCCTGGACGCCGCGCAGGCGATCGACGCGGGCACCGCGGAGGAGGCCGCATGACCGCCACCGCCCCGGCCGCGCCGCCCCAGGCGATACCCCCCGACGGCCCCCTGAAGGAACCGGCGCCGAAGCCCCGGCGCAAGCTCACCCCGTACTGGCTGCTGCTGCCCGGCATCGCCTGGCTGGTGATCTTCTTCGCCGTCCCGATGCTCTACCAGGGCTCGACCTCGCTGCAGACCGGCTCGCTCGAAGAGGGCTTCAAGGTCACCTGGCACTTCTCGACCTACTGGGACGCCCTGGTCGAGTACAAGTGGCACTTCCTGCGGTCGTTCTCCTACGCCGCCGTCGCCACCGTGCTCTGCCTGGCCGTCGGCTACCCGCTCGCGTACACGATCGCCTTCAAGGCGAGCAAGCGCTGGCGCAACGTCATCCTGATCCTGGTCATCGCGCCGTTCTTCACCAGCTTCCTGATCCGCACGCTGGCCTGGAAGACCATCCTGTCCGACGGCGGACCGGTGGTCGGCGCGCTGAACGCGCTGCACGTCCTGGACGTCACCAACCTGCTCGGCCTCACCGACGGGGACCGGGTGCTGGCCACGCCGCTCGCGGTGGTCTGCGGCCTGACCTACAACTTCCTGCCGTTCATGATCCTGCCGCTGTACACCTCGCTGGAGCGGATCGACCCGCGCCTGCACGAGGCGGCCGGCGACCTCTACGCCCGGCCGTTCACCACCTTCCGCAAGGTCACCTTCCCGATCTCGCTGCCGGGCGTCGTCGCGGGCACCCTGCTGACCTTCATCCCGGCCTCCGGCGACTACATCAACGCCCAGCTGCTGGGATCGCCGAGCGAGCAGATGGTCGGCAACGGCATCCAGAAGCAGTTCCTGAACGTGCTCGACTACCCCACGGCGGCCGCGCTGAGCTTCATCCTGATGGCCCTGATCCTGGGCATGGTGACGGTCTACATGCGCAAGGCCGGGACGGAGGATCTGGTCTGATGTCCCGGATGTTCAAGTGGGTCCGTGCCCACCTGGTGGTGCTGGCCGGCCTGCTGGCCCTCGCCTACCTGGTGCTGCCCAACCTGGTCGTGCTCGCCTTCTCGTTCAACAAGCCGGTGGGCAAGTTCAACTACGAGTGGAACGAGTTCTCCACCGACGCCTGGACCAACCCCTGCGGCGTGGCCGACATGTGCCAGTCGCTCTCGCTCAGCCTGCAGATCGCGGTGCTCGCCACCATCGGCGCCACCGTGCTCGGCACCATGGTCGCCTTCGCCCTGGCCCGCTACCGCTTCCGCGGCCGCTCGGCCACCACCGCGATGATCTTCCTGCCGATGGCCATGCCCGAGGTGGTCATGGCCGCCTCGCTGGGGACGCTCTTCCTCAACATGCGCATCCCGTTCGGGTTCACCACCATCCTCATCGCCCACATCATGTTCTGCCTCAGCTTCGTGGTGACGGCGGTCAAGGCGCGCGTGATGAGCATGGACCCGAGGCTCGAACAGGCCGCCCAGGACCTCTACGCGACCCCCACCCAGACCTTCCTGAAGGTCACCCTGCCGCTGGCGGCGCCCGGCATCGCCGCGGGCGCGCTGCTCAGCTTCGCGCTCTCCTTCGACGACTTCATCATCACCCAGTTCAACTCGGGCCCGACCACGGTCACCTTCCCGATGTTCGTCTGGGGCGCCTCGCAGCGCGGCATCCCGGTGCAGGTGAACGTCATCGGCACCGCGATGTTCCTCGCCGCCGTCGTGCTGACCGTCGTCGGCCAGTGGTTGGGCAACCGCCGGAAGGCCACCGCCTGACGTACGGTCGACAGCGGTGGCACGGACAACCATCACCTATTCGTAGAAAGTGGCTGATAATGCATGGACTCCGCCCGCGCACTCAGTGACGCCAGGCCCACCCCCTTCTGGCTGGAGGATCCCGGTCGGCCGGCGGCACTGCCCGCCCTGGTCGGCGACACCACCTGCGACCTGCTGGTCGTCGGCGGCGGGTACTCCGGCCTGTGGACCGCCCTCATCGCCAAGGAACGCGACCCCTCGCTGGACGTCGTGCTGGTCGAGGGCAACGAGGTCGGGTGGGCCGCGTCCGGGCGCAACGGCGGGTTCTGCGCGGCCAGCCTGACCCACGGCTTCGGCAACGGCCTGGACCGCTGGCCGTCCGAACTGGCCCAGCTGGAACGCCTCGGTGCCGCCAACCTCGACGGCATCGAGGCCACCCTCAAGCGCTACGGCATCGACGCCGAGTGGGAGCGCACCGGCGAGATCGACGTCGCCACCCAGCCCCACCAGGTCGAGGAGCTCCACGAGATCGCCGAGGCGGTCGCCCGGTACGGCTTCGACATCACCGTCCTGGACGCCGACCAGCTGCGCGCCGAGGTGAACTCGCCGACCTTCCTCGGCGGCCTCTGGGACAAGGAGGGCGTGGCGATGGTCCACCCCGCCAAGCTCGCCTGGGGCCTCAAGGACGCCTGCCTCGGCCAGGGCGTCCGGATCTTCGAGCACACCCGCGCCACCGACCTGCGGGAACACGGCAGCGGCATGGCCGTCCGCACCCCGTACGGCCGGGTCTTCGCCCGGAAGGTCGCGCTCGGCACCAACGTGTTCCCGTCGCTGCTCAAGCGGGTCCGCCCGTACATCGTCCCGGTGTACGACTACGCGCTGATGACCGAGCCGCTCACCGAGGAGCAGCTCGCCTCGATCGGCTGGCGCGGCCGGCAGGGCCTCGGCGACAGCGCCAACAAGTTCCACTACTTCCGGCTCTCCGCCGACAACCGGATCCTCTGGGGCGGCTACGACGCGGTCTACCACTTCGGCGGCCACGTCCGGCACGAGTACGACCAGCGGCCGGAGACCTTCCGCACCCTGGCCAACCACTTCTTCCGCTGCTTCCCGCAGCTGGAGGGCCTGCGCTTCACCAACGCCTGGGGCGGCGCGATCGACACCTGCAGCCGGTTCTCGGCGTTCTTCGACACCGGCTACCGGGGCAAGGTCGCCTACGCCGTCGGCTACACCGGGCTCGGCGTCGGCGCGACCCGCTTCGGCGCCGAGGTGATGCTCGACCTGCTCGCCGGCGAGCGCACCGAACGCACCGCGCTGGACATGGTCCGCAGCAAGCCGCTGCCGTTCCCGCCCGAGCCGGTGCGCTGGGCCGGGATCGAGCTCACCACCCGGTCGCTGGAACGGGCCGACCGCACCGGCGGCCACCGCAACCTCTGGCTGCGCACCCTCGACCGGCTGGGGCTCGGCTTCGACAGCTGAAGCGCGAACGCCCGAAGCCGGGTGCTCCTAGTCGTGTAATCGGGACCCGCCGTCCGCCTCTCCCTGGTGACGGCGGGTCTCGCTCTTCCCGCCGTCACCGAACAGTACGAACGGCGAGAAGCGGGGACGCGACATGGAGACCACCGGACTGCACTGGCTCGCCCAGGTGGCACCGGACCCGGAGTCCTTCCGGGAGCAGTGGGAGCGCACCGGGCTGGGCCTGATGCTGCTGCCCGCCGGCCGGCGCTGGGACGTCCTCTCCGTTCCCGGACGGCTCGGACGCCCGGCCCTGGAGGTCCTGGACCCGCGCACCCGCGGCCCGGTCCTCGCCGACTTCGGGGGCGGGCACCTCAGCTTCCTGGTGCCCGTCGGCACCGCCGCCCGCTGGATCGGCAGCGGCGTGCGCAGCGCGGGGGAGGGCACCTGGATCGTCGTCCCGCACCCCGGGCGCAGCAGCCGCGGCGTGCGCTGGCTGGTCCCGCCCGACGGCTCCGGGCGGCTCACCGACCCGATGCTGCTGGAACTCGCCCTGCACGAGGCCGCCGCGGGGCTCGGCGGCCGGTGAGCCAGGGGGTGCCCGGCGCGGCGCGGAGGTCCCGGTCGGCGCGGGGCCGGCGCGCGGCCGGGCTCCCCGGACACCCGGGGGCGCGTGACCGTGGTGGCGCGCGGAGCGGGCGGCCGCGTCAGACTGGAGGCGTGACCACCGTCCCGCACGCCGTCGACGCGCCCCTCCGCCCGGGCCCCGCCCAGCTGCGCCTGGCCGCGGTGGCCGCGCCCGTCTGCGACCGGTACGGCCTCGCGCTGGCCGGTGGGCACGCGCTGCGCGCCCACGGGGTCGCGGCCTGCCCGCAGGACGGGCTGACCCTGGCGACCGGCCGCGCCGACCTGCCGGAGGTGGCCGCCGCCCTGGGCGAGGCGTACCGGGTGGCGGGCGGCGGGGCCGTCGAGCGGCCGGGCACACCGAGGCTGGAGCAGCTCACCGTCCGGCTGGCGCTGGGCGGGCGGTCGCACTCGGTGGAACTGCGCAAGGAGCCGCTGGGCCACCGTCCGGTCCGGCTCGACCTCGGTGCGCCCGGACCGGACGAGCCGCCGGTGGTGCTGCCCGTCGTCGCCCTGGAGGACGCGGCCGCGCTGACCACCGCGCTGCTGGTCGACCGGGGCATGCCGCGCGACCTGATCGACGTGCGCGCCCTCACCCGGAACTACCGGGAGGGCGAACTGCTCGCGCTGGCGGGCGAGCTGGACCCGGACTTCCAGCCCACGGCGCTGGCCGAGCGGCTGGAGACGCTCGCCGAGGCTGCGGACGGGCGGTTCCGGGCCCGGGGCGTCCCCGCCGGGGAGGTGGCCGAGCTGAAGCGCTGGGCGCTGGCCTGGGCCCAGGACCTGCGGCTGGACCTGCTGGAGACCCAGGAGGCCGCGGACGGGCTGCACGATCCGTACCTGGACGAGCTGGAGGACGGGGAGTCCTGACGGCCGGCCCCGCCGGTCCAGGCGACGGGTCGTGGTGGTCACGCGGTGCGCCCACACTGCGGTGCGCTCGTTCGGCCGGGTGACCGGACGACCTGTAAGGCTGAATCCACGATCCCCGTCAGCCTGTTCGTTGAGCCGGGCCGGAGCGGCCACCAGACTGGGAGACGACGCGGTAGCCCCGTGATTTCACGGCGCCCGGCCCGCTGCGGGCGGCGCCAGACCGGACCGGTGGCAGGACGCCGCCCGGGACTTCGGAGGCAGACGGATCTTGAGCAAGCACATCATTCACTGGATCGGCGGCAAGCCGGTCGCCACCGCCGGTGCGGCCCCCCGTCGCGGAGACATCTTCGACCCGGCCACCGGCCAGGTCGCCGGCCAGGTCGACTTCGCCGAGATCGCCGAGGTCGACCAGGCGGTGGCCGCCGCCGCGGCGGCCTTCACCGAGTGGCGCACCGCCTCGATCGCGAAGCGGACGACGGTGCTCTTCGCCTTCCGCGAGCTGCTGAACGCCCGCCGCGACGAGCTGGCCTCGATCATCGTGGCGGAGCACGGCAAGGTGCACTCCGACGCGCTGGGCGAGATCGCCCGCGGCCTGGAGGTCGTGGAGTACGCCTGCGGCATCCCGCAGCTGATCAAGGGCGGCTTCACCGAGCAGGCCTCGACCGGCGTCGACGTCTACTCGATCCGCCAGCCGCTCGGCCCGGTCGCGATCATCTCGCCGTTCAACTTCCCGGCCATGGTGCCGATGTGGTTCTTCCCGATCGCCATCGCGGCCGGCAACACCGTCGTGGTGAAGCCCTCGGAGAAGGACCCGTCCGCCGCCAACTTCCTCGCCGAGCTGTGGAAGGAGGCCGGCCTGCCGGACGGCGTCTTCAACGTCGTGCACGGCGACAAGGTGGCCGTCGACCGCCTGCTGGAGCACCCGGACGTCAAGTCCGTCAGCTTCGTCGGATCCACCCCGATCGCCCGCTACGTCTACGAGACCGGCACCCGCTACGGCAAGCGCGTGCAGGCCCTGGGCGGCGCCAAGAACCACATGCTGGTCCTGCCGGACGCCGACCTCGACCTCGCCGCCGACGCCGCCGTCAACGCCGGCTTCGGCGCGGCCGGCGAGCGCTGCATGGCGGTGTCCGTCCTGGTCGCGGTCGACCCGATCGGCGACGAGCTGGTCGAGAAGATCAAGCAGCGGGTGGCCACCCTGAAGGTCGGCCCGGGCTGCAACGGCGACTCCGAGATGGGGCCGCTGGTCACCGGCCAGCACCGCGACAAGGTCACCTCCTACGTGGAGTCCGGGATCGCCGACGGCGCCGAGCTCGCCGTGGACGGCCGCAAGCACCCCGTCACCGCCGAGGACCGGAACGGCTCCCCGACGGCCGACGGCTTCTGGCTCGGCCCGACGCTGTTCGACCACGTGAAGCCCGGCATGTCCGTCTACAACGACGAGATCTTCGGCCCGGTGCTCTCCGTCGTGCGCGTCGACTCGTACGAGGAGGGTCTGGCGCTGATCAACGCCAACCCGTACGGCAACGGCACCGCGCTCTTCACCAACGACGGCGGCGCGGCCCGGCGCTTCCAGTTCGAGGTGGAGGTCGGCATGGTCGGCATCAACGTGCCGATCCCGGTCCCGGTCGCCTACTACTCCTTCGGAGGCTGGAAGGCCTCGCTCTTCGGCGACGCCCACGCGTACGGCCAGGACGGCGTGCAGTTCTTCACCCGGGGCAAGGCCGTGACCCAGCGCTGGCTGGACCCGTCGCACGGCGGCATCAACCTGGGCTTCCCCACCAACAGCTGAGCCGCGCGGCTCCACCGGCCGGACCCCTCTCCCCGGGGTCCGGCCGGCCGTCCTTGCACGACGTTTGCATCCGGTCGCCGAAGCGCGTACAGTTCTTCGAGCTGCCTGGCAGGGAGCATCGGACACGCATCTGCGCGGACGGTCCCGGGGCGGCCAATCCCTTGAAACACCACTTCCGGTTCGTGCCGGTCTTTCTCGCTTTCGCGTGACGGCCTGGTGCTTATTCGGTGTGCTCGTTTTATCGGGTTGCGATCGGATTCGCTTTTCGGAGCGGGGATCGGCTAGAGTTTGAAACGTCGGACGGGGCGTCAAACCCCGGAAGGCGCCGGCGAGTTGGATGAACGAAGCCCCGGAAACGGAGCGGAAAACATCTGATAAGCTGGAAACACGAAAGAACGAAGCCCGGAGGGTCCGCTGGAA
>NZ_JBSFWR010000022.1:0-97790 GCF_053594915.1 Kitasatospora sp. NPDC002543
TCCTGGACACCGTTCTCCGCGACCACTGGGCACTAAACCCTTGGTTGGGGGGGGGCTGCGGTCGGGGGGGGTGAAAAGTACTCCGCCGCCGCCGCTGTTTGGTCACAGGTCCGTCACACCATGCGGGCTCAGCCACCACCGGGCGGTAGGTTCGTGGCCCACCAGACCGAGGAGGCCCCGTGCCCAAGATCGTCACCCGCCGCCGCATGGGCCCGTTCGCCCTCGCAGGCCACATCTTCATGATGCTCTGCACCTGCGGACTGTGGATCCCCGTCTTCCTCATGGCCCGCCGCGGCCGCAAGACGGTGACGAAGTACAAGGGTTTCGAGGACGGCCAGTACCCCCAGCCCTGACGTCAGCGCGGCAACCGCCGCCGCGACCTAGGCGTGACCGCCCGGGGCTCCGGTCCCGGTGCGTCGTCCGGCGCGTCCATGACTACGGTCAGGTACGCGCGCAGCCCGTCGCCGTACCGGCTCTGCCGATAAGACACCGGCCCGGCGGCGCCGCCGGCCTCGATCGCGGCGGCCGCCGCACGGACCGCCGCAGGGTGCCCGATCAGCCGCACCTCCACCGGATGCTGGGTCACGGCGCGGTGGCCCCCGCCCCACGCTGGTTCGAGGCGTTCGACAGGTACGCGGTGAACGCGTCCGCGAGCTCGGGCCCATGGTGGTGCTGCACCCATCGGACAGCCGCCGCTCGCTGCCGCATAGTGGCCGCGAGCGAGCTCAGGTTGGCCGCTGTCTCGCGATTCTCAGCGGCGACTGACTGGGCGTCGTACAGGCCGACCAGGCCGTCCCACACGCTGAGCATTTGGCGGGCGGACATGCCGGGCAGTGGCGGATGCCGGGCGAGGAAATCGGCGAGCTCTGGGGTCACCACCCCATGATGGTCGGTCCCGGCGGCCGACCGGGCCGGAACGCACGAAGTGCCCCCGCCCGGCCGAAGCCGACGGGGGCACTGCTGCCCGCGAACGCGGGCCCAAGCCTGTGGGTGAAACAAGGCCACGGGCGATCCCCGCAAGTGCGGGGCCGATGGGCATGACTGTAGCGGATGAGGTCGCCGTCGACACCCACTTGCAACTATGCCTCACGTGAGGCATAGTTAGTGCTGTCGCAGCCACCACCCACGGAGGACGCCATGACCACCGACATCTACAGCCACACCGGCAACCGCACCATCGCCACCTACCCCCTCCTCTCCGACGTCCAGACCATCACCGGGCTGGACCGCGACCAGGCCCACAACCTCATCCACGCCACCCTCGACCAGCTCATCGCCGAGGACGGCGAGGACAACGTGATCGTCACCCAGCGCCCCGACCGCCCCAAACTCGCCGCGAACAACCCCCGCGACCTCGACGTCACCCACTGGACCACCATCACCGACGACGCCGCCGAGTTCGTCCGTGCCACCGCTGCCGAATACGAGCCCGAGTGAACGCCGAACTCTGGACCGCCGACGAGGTAGCCGAATACCTCGGGGCCTCCACTGCTGCCTCCGTCAGGCGCACCCTGTCCCGCTGGGGAGTGCCCGCCGTGGACTACGTTCCGCATCCCACCAGCAAGCGCCCCCGAGCCCTCTACTCGGCCGACGCCGTCCGTGCAGCCAAGGCCTCGCGCCCCGGCCGCGGCAGTCGGACCGACCTTCGCTAGCACGACGAAGCGCCCCCGCCGGTCGAAGCCGAGCGGGGGCGCGGTGCGTTCAGCGGGGCTGCTGCTGGAGGTCCCGGACCGTCTGTTCGATCCGGTTGACGGCGTCCCTCAAGGAGCCGCCCGAGTTGGGCCGCATCTCGTGCTCGATGGCGGACAGCCGCTCCATCACCCCGGGCCGCGCCGGCACGCCCGGCCGGGCCGGCGCGCCTTGCCAGTCCTCGGACCAGGAGTCCAGCGCGCGGTGCAGCCGGCGGACCGTTCGCCAGAGCAGGCCGAGGACGGCGAGGACGGCGCCGAGGGCGGCGGCCCATGCGGCGAGCGCATCCACCGCGATAACGCCGGTCGGGTCGGCGACGGTCACTCCCGCACCGCCTGCCGCAGCACATCGGCATCCGGGTCCGGCGCCGACCGCAACCACGACGGCAGCAGCCGATCCACCACCGGCAGGGCCATCACCCTCGTGACGCCGGCCGCGACCGCGAGACCGGTGCCGACGCCCCACGCCGTCTGCGGGATCCCCGACGCGTCGATGATC
Organism: Kitasatospora sp. NPDC002543; assembly: GCF_053594915.1. Taxonomy (NCBI): domain Bacteria; kingdom Bacillati; phylum Actinomycetota; class Actinomycetes; order Kitasatosporales; family Streptomycetaceae; genus Kitasatospora; species Kitasatospora sp. NPDC002543. The sequence continues at coordinate 2,188 of NZ_JBSFWR010000022.1, forward strand.
AGGGGGGCGGCCGCGGCGAGCGACAGCCCGGTCTGCACCGTGGTGCGGATGGTGCGGCGGGTCGAGTCGCGCATCAGAACGGTCCTCCCTTGGCGGTGAGCTTGGCGACGGAGGCAGACAGGGCCTCCACCATGGTGGTGAGCTTCGCAAGCTGGTCGTCCGCGGTCTTGGCCCCGTTGATCGCTTCGATCGGGCTCGGCCGGTACCCGTTGGGCAAGGCCGCGAAGTCGGGCATCGGCGAGGCCAGCACCTGCCGCACGATCTCCGGCAGGTCCGCGCGGAGCTGCGCGACCTTTTCGTCCGCCTGCTTGGCGCCGTTCAGCAGCTCGGCCACGTTCGGGATGTAGCCGTCGGGCAGGGCCGCGAGCGGCACCCGGGTGGCAAGGAACTCGTCAGGGGTCATGTCGTCCTCCTCGGCGCTCGGCGCCGGGCTGGTGGTGGTAAAGCCCGGCCACGAGCCGGGGTCCTGGTGGTCGTTCTCCGGCACGTGCGCGTGCGCGTACCATCCGCCTGCGGTCTCCCACGTGCGCTCGTTCCGGCGGCTGGTGAAGTCGGTCGGCCGGCCCATCGGCCACGCGTCCGGGACGCCCCACGATGAGATCCAGGCGTGAAGCCGGTCCCACCCGGCGCACGGGGTGTCGACCAGCCGCGGGTAGACGCGGCCCTGGTAGCGGCAGTATGGGAAGAACACCGCCTCGACCTGGATGACCACACGGCCGGCCCGGTTGGTGCGGGTGCCGCCCGGCGAGTCCACGACGGACTTGGCACGGGAGGTGGCCGGGTAGAGCTGAGCGATCCGGCCGCTGAACGGATCCCAGATGATGTGCGGGGCCGCCGAGCTGCCGCTGCCGGTGAAGTACGACACCAAGCTGTCGAAGCTGCGCCAGTCCTGCGGTGCCGCGGCGGTCGCGTTGCGGTCCCACGTGATGTGCGCGATCGCCTTCGGCGGGTACTGCTGATCGGTCGGAGCGTGGTCGCCGAGGTCGTGTACCTCGGCGCCCCGCATCCACAAGTCGGGCATCGGCCCCTCCTCGCTCGGGCTACGGCCCGTCGGGGCCGGCCATGTCCCTTGCGAGCGTAGGGAGATCACCCCCAGGGGCAGCCCGGCTACCAGCCACCCCTACGAACCCAGCAGGTACGCGCCCTGCAGCTCCGCCCGGATCGTGCCGCCGTTCCCGTCCACGCCGCCCGTCGTCGCCCCAGACGTCCGCTGCACCTGCACCACCACCCGCACCCAGCCACCCGGGCCGTACCACGGCGTCATGTCGACCGTCATCTGCGGGTAGACGTACGTCCACGTCGCCGGGACCTGCCCGGACGCCACCGTTGTCCCGGCGACCACGAGCCGGTAGTCGCCGCCGGTGTTGATGCCGCCGACCTGATCTCCGACCAGCCCGACGGTCACGGTCATGCGCGGGCTGTCCGTGGGGACCTGCGCGATCAGCAGGTCCTGCCACACGGTGCTCGACGTCCGGGGCGCGGTGAAGAACCCGCCGGTGCCGAACCCGACCGGCCGCCACGGGTAGGCGGCGCCCTTCCCGGAGATGGTGTCCGCGTAGATGATCGCGTTGCCGGCCCGGTCGTACATGGCGACGCCCTGTGTCGGGAACCCGGTTGTGGACCACGAGTTGCCGTCCTGCTGCGCGAACAGCAATTCGTTGCCCGGGGTGTCCCGCTTCATCCGCATGCCCATCTGCGGGGTGCCGTTGACGTCGGGCAGGCCGATGTCCCCGATCCGGATCACCTCCCGGGTGGGGTCCTGGGCGGACATGACGATGATCGCGCCGCCCTGACGGATCCGCAGGGTGCCGTTGGTGAGCGTGGTCGTGCCGATCTGGTTGGTGCGGGTCAGCTCGGCGATCCGCCGCTCCAGCTCGGCGACCCGGTCCTCCAGGGTCTGCTGCCGCAGGTACTCGGGCATCTCACGCTCCGCACGTCAGGGCGACCGTCTCCGGGCCGCCGGTCACCGTCACCTTGATGCTGAGGATCCTCAGCTCCTGCACCCGCCCCTGCGGGTAGTACGGGCCCGGGTCGATCGCGAACACCGCGGAGTCGCCGACGGTGTACGAGCCGAGGACCGGGTCGGCGTCCGCGTCGACCACGAACGTCGGCGCCGTCGTCGCCTGCGACCGGGCGGTCAGCGAGGCCTGCGCGTGCGCCTGGATGGTGGTGGGCTGCGTCACCCCGTCGAACGTCTCCACCGCTTCCATCAGCGGGTAGCCGGCGCCCCACTGATCGGGGGCCTCAGCGACGCCGGTCACCACGTCCTGCCCGGCCCCGGACCCGCGGGCCCAGCAGCGGTTGGCGTACTGCGTGCCGTCCTCGGGCCAGTCCGGGGTGACGATGTTGCCGCCGGGCCCGTACTGGAACTGGAACCCGGTCGCGGAGGCGCGCCGTCCTCGGCGTGGGTACCAGACCGCCCACCGCCGGTACCGCGATCCGTTGGCGTTCCACCCCGACTCGACGCCCCAGTCGAATCCGTTGTCGACTGCGGCGAGTTGACGGATCAGGGTGAGGATGTCGTTCCGCTCCTGCGCAGGATCGTATGTCCGGGCCCGGGTGACGCCCGTCGGGTTGACCAGCGGGTTCGTGTCCACGTGGATCGTGCCGGCGTTGCTCGGGTCGGCCTCGGCGTACCGCAGTAGCGACCAGACGATCCACACCTGATCGTCGAACATCCGCTGGCCGTCCGGCACGTACCGGGTGTCCGTGTTGTTGGCGACCAGCAGGTTGTAGTCCGTGGACAGCAGCCGGTTGACGTACCGGCGCTGCCAGTACGACGGGAACTCCGAGCCCTGCAGCTCCATACCCCAGATGATGCCGTTCGCCGAGGTCATCGGACGGCGAGTCCAGATGATGCCGGCCCACACGATCACGCCGTCCCGGTCGATGTACAGGGCAGTGCGCGCGGGGACGGTCGCGTCCATCGGGCCGAGCTGGACGGTCTCGTCGTTGAGCGGCACCGTGCCCTTGAACGTGCCGACCCCGTTCAGCTCGGTGGAGTACTCGGCGCCGATGACGGGCAGTTCGGCGAGCGTGCGGTCCGTCATCACGTCGCAGAACAGGTAGGTGTACTGGTGCATCAGACCGCGGCCTCGTAGGTGATCGACCAGTGGACCCGGGTGTTCTGCGAGGCCCCGACCGGGGAGGAGTTCGACACCCCGGAGGAGGACTGCGAGTTGGTGCCGGTCTTGACGAGGAACCCGCAGGTGGTGGCTCCGCTGGTGATCTGCGTGAGCCCGACGTACTCGTTGTCGCCCGCGTTGACGTAGTCGCATGTGCCGGTCTGGAGGATGCCGCTGCCCGCGGCCTGGACGGGCAGCGACATCGACCACAGGCCGGTGCCGCCGTTGCTGGTGGAGCCGAGCTGGAGGCTGCCCACCCAGGTGATCATCCGGCCGACCCGGCACCAGCGGCTCGTGAGGGTGCCGTTGCCGAGCGTGGGGTTCGTGGTGGACGCCGTCCACGCCGGGACGAACGTGGTCCAGGCCCCGGCGGTGATCTGCTCGTCGGTGATGACCTGTCGAGTGGTGCCGTCCTGGCGTCCGTAGCGCAGGACGCTGGTGTCGGTCAGGTACATCACCTGCCCGGGCGCCGGGTGGTCGGGCACCGCGGTGGAGACGACGGGCAGGATCCCGCCGGCCGCGACCTGGAACACGCGGGCGTCGGTGATCTTCGCGTTGGTGATGGAGGTGACGCCGGCGTCGACCGCGATGTCCGCGAGCACGGTCGAGTTCGGCGGCAGAACGCCGCGGGTTGTTGCCCCGGCGGACGCGGCGTACGGGCCCTGCACCACCACCAGTGCGCCGGCGTTGACGGTGCCGAGGGTCTCGGCGTCCAGCACCTGCACGCAGATCGTGTCCTTGCGGTACTGGCTGCCGGACGACGCGGCGATCGGCAGCGTCACCGCCCCGTCGTTGACCGCCACGTACGCGCCGTAGTTCGCCAGATCCTTGTTCTGTACGTACGAGATGCCGGCCGACACGGAGACGGTCATGTTCGGCGTTGACTGCGCGGTCACCTGCATCTCGCGGCCCTGGTACGACGGGCGAACACCGCCGCGGGTCCGCAGCGATGCCTCGTCCGCGCTGCTGCCGTGGTAGCCGAGCAGGCCCGTGATGACCGACAGGCGGTCGGTGCGGGCGGAGTAGGTGCCGCCCTGCTGGTACGCGGGCGGGCTGATGATCGCCATCGGGTGTCCTCTCTACAGGGTGGCGTCGCGCCACGTCACGGTCAGGTAGGTGGGGGTACCGCCGCCGCCGTACGGATCGCTGCGGTAGACGAACGTGTTGGGGCCGGGCTGCATGATCGGCCAGTCCGACCCGGCAATCACCCAGTCCCGGCGCGGCGTCGACCCGTTCGCGAGGACGGCCCGGGTCGCCGTGTTGATCAGCACGAACTCTCCGGGCGCCAACGTGGCGTTGAGCTGGAGCACGGCGCCGGTCTCCGACAACTGCACCGACGGCCGCACGCACGGCCCGTCGATCCGCAGCACCGGGAACGTCTCGGAGGCCCCGTTGCTGGTGCAGGTGATCGTGCCGCCCGTGCCGCCCGTGCCGTAGAGCCACGGGTAGGTGCGCGGGTACGAGCGGCCGGACGCCGGCGCGTACGCCGCCACCGGGCCGCCGGTGTACTGCGCGAGGGAGTACAGCCGCGGGTCGGCGCAGTAGAACTGCACCTGCGCCACGGCCAGCCGCTGCAACGAGGTGGCGTCGTACGGGATCCGGCGCCGCCGGACCTTGCCGTAGACCATCAGCCCGCGGTCGGGGAACTGCAGCTGCTGCGGCACGACACCGGGCTGGAACGCGCGCTTCAACGCGATGGTCAGCCGGCCGAGGTCGTCCGGGTCCTGGCCGCGCAGGGTGATGCCCAGAGTGATCACGCGGGCGCCGACGTAGTCCGGGCCGGTCCACGTGCCGTGCGCGCCGGTGCGGTCGACGTCGTACGCACGGACGTCGGGCATGTCGTCGAGGTCGGGCAGGTCCGAGATGGCGTAGGGGGTGCCCGGGCCCATGGTCAGGCCGTTCCACACCACGCGTCCGACAGCGGCCATTACCGCACCCCCAGCCCGGCCTGCCAGGACAGCTCACGGCTGACGTCCTGGGCCGACACGCTCGTGCCGTACATGTTGATGGTGTTCTGCTGCATCACCGGCCGGCCGATCCCGGCGTACGCCCCGGTGAGTGCGCCCGGGCTGCCGGCCAGCATCAGGCTGTCGCCGTTCAGCGCACCGGAGATCTCAGCGGTGATGCCCTGCAGCTGGTCGCGCAGGGCGGGTACGCGGGCGGAGATGCCCTGCATGAGGCTGTCCATGATGAGCCCACCGGCCGGGGTGAGGATCCGACGGTCGCGCTCGGGCGGGCCCTTCCAGCTGGGCAACCAGTCGGTGAGCCCGCTGAGGGTGTCCTTGACGCTGCTGAAGCCCGACTTGATGCCGTCGACCAGGCTCTTGATGATGCGCTTGCCGACGTCGAGCAGGCTGTTGGCGAGCCGGGTGAAGGCCTCGCCGAGCTGTCCCGGCAGGTCCCAGAAGATCGAGACGACGGCTGAGGCCAGCCCGGCGAGTAGCTGCTTGCCGGCCTGGACGGCCCCGGACAGGTCGCCCTGCAGCAGGCTGGTGACGAGCCGCAGCGCGGGCACGATGATCGCGGTGATCGCCTGCCCCAGTTCACCGGCGAACACCGACGCGAGACGGACGACTAGCGAGATGATCGGCTGCAGGATCGGCATGATCGCGTTGATGAACTGCCCTGCCAACGTCGCCAGTTGGACCAGCACCGGGGCCAGCGCGGTGGCGATCTGCACGAACGACTGGGCCAGCATGGGCAGCGGCAGCTCCTGCAGCAGCTGCGTCAGCACCGGCAGTAGGGCGCCCGTCAGCGTGGTCACCAGCAGGATGAACGGCTCCAGCAGTTGCGGCAGGACGCCGATCACCGGGGACAGGGTCTCGCCGATCACCTGTGCCAGCACGGCGATCACCGGGGCCAACTGCTGGCAGATCGTGGACACCCCGGCCAGCAGCGGCGTCAGGATCGGCAGGGCCGCGGCCACCAACTGCCCGACCACGCCGAGCAGCGGAGCGGCGGCGATCGCCACCTGGGACAGCGCCTGACCCGCGGCCTGCAGCACCGGGCCGAGAGCGGCCATCACGGTGGACAGCGCCGGGCCGAGGGCAGTGATCAGCGCCTGGATGCCCGGCGCCAGCGCCGTGATCACTGGGCCGAGCATCTGCAGCGCCTGGCCGAGCAGCGGGGCCGCGGTGGTGGCGAGCAGGCTCATTGTCTGGAACAGGGCCTGCAGGCCCTGCTGCACTGCCGGGCTGGCGAACGCGGCGGCCATCGCCCCGGTCAGCTTCTCCAGGGTGGAGATGAACCCGGCGCCGTCCGCCTGTGCGGCGCCGAACACCGAGCCCACGATGCTGCCGACGTTGCCCAGCACCCTGCCCAACTGGCCGACCAGAGCGATGGCCTGCTCGATCGCGGCCTGCATGCCGCCCGACTGGAACGATGCGTTCAGGCGCTGCTGCAGCCCGTCCAGGGCGCCGCCGGCCGCCGCCGATAGCCGCTCGAACGACGGCCCTGCCGCGGCACCGATCTGGGCCAGCGCCTGCACCACGGTGGCCGGCACCTCCCGCATGTCGTACAGGCCAGCGGTGGCGGAGGCGAGGGCCTGCCCGAGGACGCCGCTGCTGGCCATCGTGGACGCCGTGTCCAACGCACTCTTGGCCATCAGGTTCAGGGCCGATGCGGCAACCGTCAGCCGTTCCTGCAGCACCGGCAGTACCTGCTCTGCCGTCGACCGCAGGGCATCGCCGAGGCCCAGGAACAGGGCCTGCTGCACGTCGAGCTTGAGACCGTCCAACTGCGGCTTCAATTCGATCAGCGTCTCGACGAACGCCTGCGCCGACGGGGCCAGCTTGGCCATCGCCTCCGCCAGGGGGTCCACGGCGCCGGCCGCCCCGGCCGCCTGCTGGGTCAGGGCCTCCTGCGCGTCCGCAATCGAACGCAACCCCTTCTCCGCGGTCTTCACCTGCTCGGCCTGCGCGTCCGCCAGCGCCTGCCGGCGGTCCCCAAGTTCGCGCTCGGCCATGGCAACCCGGTCGGCCGCAGCGACCTGGGCGTCCGCAACGGCCTGGGTGCGGTCGCCGACGGTGCGGGCGCTGTCCGCGACCTTCTCCTGTGCGGCCACGACCCGCTGACTGCCCTCGACGCCAGCGGCGTTGGCCTGTTCCACCTGGGCCTTGAGCCGGTTGTAGGCGATGCCCTGCTCGTGGAGGCGCTGGGTTGCCTGGTCGAGCGCGAGCAGGGCCTGTTCCTTCTGCCGCTCCGTCGCCGACGGGTCTGCGAGCACCTTGTTGAGGGACTCCTGTGCCTCCTGCACTCGGAGGGTGTTCTCACGCTGGTCGAGCCCGGAATCGGTGAGCCGGTTGTTCAGGTCCTCCAGGTCCTGGCTTGCCGCCTTGCGGGCGTCAGTGAGGGCCTGCTGGGCGGACAGGGCCGCCTTCTGGGCGTCCGCCAAGCCCCGCTCCGCCTGCGACACCGACCGAGCCGCCTGCACCTGAGCGTCCGCTGCCGCCTTCGTCGCATCACCAACCGACCTCTGGGCGTCCGTCACCCTGCGGGCGGCCTGCTCGTTGGCGTCCGCGGCCTGCGTCATCGCGTCGCTGACCGCCCGCTGGGCCTTCGCGGCCTGCTGAGCCGCACCGGCCGCCGCCGCGGCACCGCCCTCCGCCGGCGCCCACGCCGCGGACAGAGCCTCGCTGACACCCTTCGTGCCGATCTTGATCGCGCCGATCGCCGAACCCACCGACAGCATCGCCGTCGCCGCAACGCCGGCGGCCGGCGCCATGTTCGCGAGCGCCGCCGCCAGCCCGGCCACCACCGGCACCACGGCCCCGAGCGTGGCCGCCATCGACCCGGCCGACGCCCCGACCGAGGCCATCGGCCGCAGAGCACCCGCCGCCGACGCGCCCAGTCGCTCCAACCCGCGCCCTGCCCGGTCGGGCCCGTCGGAGTCACCAACGTGCTCAGCGACCTCGTGGACGGCCTCCAGCTCGGCGATCGCCTCGCCCGCGTGGACCTCGACCTCGACCAGGGCGCGCATGTTGTCGATGTGTTGGACGGCGCCGACCACGCTCTCCAACTCGGCGAGGATGGTGCTGGTGTCGAGATCGAACCCGATGTCGGGCTGCTCCGCCGCAAGCCGCCGGAAGTCCACCTGGATTGCCTCCAGCTCCGCCCGGGCCTGCGCGGTGTCGACCTCGACGTTGACCGGGCGCTGCCAGATCTCGACCATCCGGGCGCGCAGGTCCTGCACCTCGCGTTGGGCGTCGGTTGCGTCGGCGTGCAGCTCGATGTCGGGAATTGCCCGGAACGCGGCCTGCAGCCGGACCTTGGTGGCGTCGTCGATCGCGGCGCCGAGGCGGCGGCCGATCGCGGTTCCCTCGCGGGTGGCCGCGGCCTCGGCCCCCGCGACGCCGGACAGGTCGATGTCCAGGCCGGTGACCAGCCGCGGCAGGTCGATCCGCTCTCCGGCCATCGGGGTCAGCCTCCTATCGGCATCTGGGCGAGGGCCATCAGGCCCTCGCGGGTGGCGTACATGCCGGGGTTGTCGTCGGGTTCGTCGTCCTGCTCGACGGCGCCGGTGGCGATGCGGTGCCGGTCGAGCAGGGCGTGCAGCAGGGCCGGGCTCATGTCCCAGAACTCGGCCTCGCTGCGGCGGAGTTGGACGGTACCGATGTAGATCAGGTCAGCCCAGGAGATGCGGTCGTCTCCGGGCTGCCGGCGTTTCCCGAGCTGCCAGAGCCGAATGCTGCGGCGAACGCGGTCTGCATCGCGGCGGCGTACTCGCGGACGCGGGCGAACTCCAGCAGATCGCCAAGGTCTCGGCCGTCGGCGCCCCGCTTGTAGATGATCTCCTCGACGGTGCGGTTGCCCGCCACGTCCTGCCGGTGGCGCAGGTGCGGCGTGAACCCTCCGTCGTGGCCGACCAGTCCGGCACCGATCAGCTCCAGCAGCGGGCCGAACGCGGCGCCGGTGCTGGTGGTGTCGATGGCGGACTGGATACCGGTGACGCCGCCGAACCTCTGCTCCAGCAGCGCGAGCGAGCGGAAGCTGTAGTAGAGGCCGGCGGTGGTGCCGTCCCGGAGGATGATGGTGACGGGCTGGCCGAGAGCCTGGGCGGGGGTGAGGTCGCTCATGTGGGTTTCCCCTGGGGTGAGTTGGGAGGGCGGGCCGTGCGCTACGGGATGGCGACGGCGGTCTCGTTGAGGGTGATGCTCAGCCACTTGCCGGTGCTGGCGAGCGGCACGGCGGAGACCTCGAACGCGGGAATGCGGTAGTCGTCCTGCGCGAAGCCGAGGTCCGGGAACTTCGAGAGCATGCACTTGGAGAGGGTGACGTGGACGTCCCCTCCGATCAGGCTGGAGCCGCCGGGCGGGGTGACGCCCTCGATCTTGAAGTAGGTCGGGGCGCTGGTGCTCGTCAGCTCCCAGACGGCCTTCTGCGCCGGGGTCGCACCGGAGTCGGTCACGACTCCGCCGAGCATCGCCGCGAGCGCGTCGAGGCTGAGCAGGGCGTGCTTCGCGGACGCGGTGACCCCGTCGATGTAGCTACTGGTGTCCAGCAGGGTGTTGTCGCCGCGCAACGTTTTGGACTGGATGCTGCCGGAGATGGCCAGCTCCTGGATGCCCGGGATGTCGATGCTGGTCGCGGCGTAGGTGGCGGTGCCGCCGGCCGGGTCGCTTGTGAGAACGGTCAGCTTGCAGTCGACGATGCTGAACAGCTTCGTCACGTGGGAGAGGCCACCGGCCATGTCAGTTCCCTTCGGGGTCGGTCTCGGCGGGTTGGCCGAGGGTAGGCGGGGTGATCGGCGGGGTCGCGGGCCCCGGGACCGGGGCCGCGGGCGGCGGCTCGACCGGGGCGGGGTTGGGCTGCAGGAGACCGAGGTCGGCCTGCATGTCCCGGATCGTGAGCCGTACGGCGGCCGGCCATTCGTCAGCGGCGTTGTATCGGTCGGCGCCGGTCTGCCAGGGCAGCCAGCCGCCCCACACGAACTGGCTGGTGCCGGGCAGCCCGGGCGGGCCGGGGATGGCGAGGGCACCGGTGCGGCCGGCGTACCAGGCGGGGAGGCGCCAGGCGGGCCACGTCGGGTCCATGTGCGCAGGGTCGGCGGGATGCCACCAGCCCTGCTTCTCGACCAACTCGCGGGGATACCACGTCTGGCCGTCGGGGGTGGGCTCGGCGATGGGCCCGGTCGGCGTCGGGTCGGTGGGGTTGCCGCCGGTTCCCGGGTCGGTGGTGCCCGGGTCGGTGGGGGTGCTCATCAGGTGGTGCCCTTCTGCAGGGTTCGGGTGACCAGGACGGTGATGACGTGGCGGACGGCGTTGTCGGCGATCGGCTCGCGGTGCGCGGTCTGGAACTGCACGGCGACCATGTCGCTACTGCCGGGGGCCGGGACGACGGGCTGCGAGCACAGCCACATCACCCGCTCGGCAAGCTGGTAGTCCTCGGTACTCGGCGCGGTCCCGCCGGCCTGCGTGCGGGCCTGCTGAACGACGTCGACCTGCACCAGCTCCTGGATGGTGACGACCCGGTTGGGGTCGCCGTAGTCGCCGTTCGCGGTCGGGTGGAGGGCGTAGTTGGTGCCCTCCTGCACAACGACGTACGGCAGCGGCTGGCCCTCGGCCGGGCCATCACGGAACACCGGCACGGGGCTGATCAACGGGGTGAGGTAGGCGCGGAACGATCCGGATGTGGTGGCGGCCATCAGCGGATCCCCCTCGCGTGCTGGCGAAGGAACGTCTCCGCCATGGCAATGGCCGGCCGCATGAACGGCTGGGCCCTGGTCCCGGGGTGGTTGACCCGGGCGACGGGGTGTCGGGCCCCGGGCCAGAAGAGCGCCTTCTTGTCCTTGGGGACGATGACGTGCGGTGCGGTCCCGTACTCGACGTCCGTCGCGTACGTCACGTTGGTGCCGATCGTCACGCTGAACCGAAGCCGGCCGCCGGACGGCACGGCGACGATGCTCGACCGCAGGCGCCCCGTGTCCACCGCGCAGAGGCTCTTGGCGTGGTTGACCATGTCGTTGGCGGCGCGCTCGGTCGCTTCCCGGGCGGCGCCGGACAGCCGGTCCAGCGCGCCGCGCAGGGCGCCCTGGAAGTCGGTGCTGCGGACGGTGTACTGGATGCCGGCCATCACGCACCCCCGATCAGCTGGTAGGTGTTCAGGTAGGGCGCGAGGAGGACGTCCGCCGTCGTCACGCCGGTACCGGACCGCGGCGGCGCCGCACCGTCCTCCGTGCCACTGGCGGGCTCGATGACGACGTTGTTGCCCTCGTCGTCCACGCGCAGTCCGCCGGGGGCGATGCCTCCGCCCGGGGTGCCCTGTCCCGTCGTGACGGCCTGCACCCACACCGCGACCTGGGCCGTCGCCAGGGCAACCCCGGGCGGAGGAGTCTCGTAGCCGTACGACCCGGCGACCGACGCCAGCGTGCCCCAGCGGCGCCACAGGTTCGGCCAGCCGCCGGAGTACGACTCAGCACCGGCGATCAGGTCGTCGAAGCCGTACAGCGCCAGCTGCACCGCGTCGACCTGCCCCAGCGTCGCCGAGCTGGTGACCCGGTACGCGGACGGCGGGACGACGTAGTCGGTCGTCCCGGGCCCGGCGGACAGGGTGACCGTCGCCACGGCCCGCACGCGGCGGGGCAGCAGGATGCGCGCTTCGCCGCCGACCTCACCCGACACGGTGAGGTCGGTCGGCTCGAACGCCTGCTGGCAGTAGGCGTCAACTCGCTGCTGCGCGACCGCGATCCACGCGGCGACCTCGACATCGGTGCCAGTGCAGCCGGCGGCGCGGGCCTGGGCGACGGTGCAGTACACGAGGGGTCAGTCCTCCTGTGGGGCGTCAGCGGCCGTCAGCGCGCGCATGACGCCGTCGGTGACGGTCGATCCGGCGACGCAGTGCTGTACGGCGCCGCCGCCGGGGTGGGTGGTGTAGGCGGGACCGGTGAGCCCGCCGTCGGGGTGGAGGGCCTGGTAGGCGTCGGTGGGGGCCGGGCGGCCGACCTCGAAGCCGACGAGGCTGATCCGCTCTGGGCCGGCCGGGGCCTGCTCGGTGGCCGGGTCGGCGTCGAGCTCGACCGGGTCCGGCTCGACCTCGGGCTCGACGGGGGTGGGCTTGACGGCCATCAGCTGCCTCCGATCACGCCGCGGGTCCGCAGCGCGGCCAGCAGGTTGTTGAAGTCGGCCTGGGTCGGGGCCGCCGCGATGTTGTTGACCACCGGGAGGGTGGCGCCGGACAGCAACGCGGCGCCGCCGGAGATGACCTGCACATCGACGGTGGCCTGCTCCGGGCGGCGGGTGCCGCCCTTGGTGAGGTTCGCCTGCAGGGGGACGCCGGCCATTACGGCAGCGCCTGGAACGTGACCTTGGTGAACGCGGCCGGGGTGTGCACCGCGAGGTTCGCGCGGCGTTCCGCCAGGATCACCAGGGTGTTGGCAATGAAGAAGTCGGCATGCGAGTCCGACATCAGGATGGTGACGCCCTGCCGCTCCCACAGCGTCGCGCCCATGCGGAACCCGCCCATCAGCGCGGTGCCCGCGGCCATGGCCACGGTGCTGACGACCGTCAGCCCCCAGATCCGCGGCGGGCCGCCGGCGTCCTGCACGTTGGCGATGACCCGGAACTCGCCGGTCGCCGTGGTGTCCAGCTCGATGTCCTGCCAGTCGCTGGGGTTGAGCACGACGGCGTCCGGCGGGTACAGCGCCAGCTCCTGGACCGTGCGCGCCTTGCGGATGGTGATGAGCTTGGCGTCGGTGTTCCCGCTGCCCGGCTGGTAGGTGTTGATGCCGGACGTGGTGAGGATGCCCTGCATCTCCGTGGTGCCGTTGCCAGTCAGCAGCTGCCGGTCCATCTTGAAGTCCAGGCCGTAGCCGAGACGTCCGTTGATGTAGCCGACCAGCTGTCCGTTGTCGTCCGCGGCCTGCCGGGTGATCGGCACCCAGTGCGCGCAGGTCTTCAGCGAAGTGGTGATCAGGTCGAACTGGAACGGGCCGCTCATGGGCTTGTTGGTGCCCTCTGGCACCACGGCTGCCTTGTTCCACGTGCCCGCCCCGGTGACCGGCCCGGACACGTCCCGCATGTACTCCAGGGTGGTGCCATCGCTCGTCTGCCGGTCCAGCAGGTTGGCGATCAGCAGCGGGTAGTCCGGGCTCTGCGGGATGATCCCCGGCTGCCTGTTGTTCTGCTTGAGCGGGGTGGCGGTGGTGACGGTGCCGGCCGGGGCGTCCCGGTGCTCGACGGCGATCTTGCCGACCATGCCGGACGCGCGGTAGTGCTCCAGCGCCTTCGACCGGACGAACGCCTCGGCCGCGCTGACGGCCGGGTGGTTGCCGTCATCGGGCTGCTGGCCGGGCTGCACCCGGGTGCCGGTGCCCTGCGGGGCGTCCGGCAGGGCGGCGGCCTGGAGCGCGCGCAGTCGGGCGTCGCGCTGCTGGGCCTGCTCGATCTGGCCGGTGATCTGGTCGGCGCGGGCGAGGAGTTCGTCCATGTCGCCGGTGTAGGTGTCGTCGGCGAGGAGGCGGAGCACCTCGTCGCGCTGCTCGGTGAGCGTCGGCGCGCCACCGGCGATCGGGTAGATCGGGTAGCGCTTGGTGGGGTCCTCGCCCCGGTGCGGCCGGCCCTTGCGGGTGCCGATCGCGCGGCGGGTGTTGCTCATCGCCGGGTCCTCTCGGTCCGTGGGACGCGGACGCGCGTCCCAGTGGTATCTGGGTCGCGTCCGTCTTTCACGGCCGGTGGAACGCCCCGGCAGAACCCGTGGCTTGTACGTCCGGTACGGGCGGCCCGGATGGGGAGCACAGTACGGCGGGGCCCGCCGGGGGCAGCTCGGCTACCAGCGGCGGGCCCCGGGTAACGGGCGTCAGCGGCCTGCGGTGGTGAGGCGGAGGCGGGCGGCGGCCCGACGGCGGGCGGCCTGGTCGGCGAGGCGCGCGCGCTCGGCGGCGACCCGGGCGTCGAGGTCGTCGGCCGGTCCGTCGTCGAAGAGCGCGCCGAGGGCGGCCCGCACCGTCTTCAGCTTGGAGCCCGGGACGGCGGCCATCCGCGCGGTGATCTGGCTGACCTCGACCAGCCGCGCGCTGCGGATGTTCCTCAGCTTCTCCTTGTACTCGTCCTCGGGCAGCGCGGCCAGCGCCTCCCAGCTCGGCAGGTCGGTGCGGACGAAACCGACGGACAGCTCCGGCGCGCTGCCGGAGCGGGCCATCGCGCGGGCGTCCCGGCCGGCCTGGGTGTCGTCGTAGCGGCCGGAGATGGCGAGATGGTCGCCGCGCTCCTCCGCCCGGAACGTGCCGACCGGCCGGGCCGGGTCGTGCATGAAGAGGAACGCGAAGTCGCCGCGCAGGCCCTTCCGGAAGACGCCGGGCTGGAACGTCGTGCCGTACGAGTCCTCGACCCCGTACCGGCAGGCGATCCCCTCGAACGTGCCGTCCTCACCCTCGGCGACGCGCCACTCCACCGCGTCCAGCTGCCGCAGCTCCAACTCGGCCATCAGCCCTGCTCCCTCTTCTTCAGGTTGTGCTCGGCGTACACCTCGGCGACGCCGTCCATCAGCCCGCGGTGCGCGGGCGACAGCCTCGGCGAGTACCGGTAGACGAGCGTGCCGTCCGGCCGGGGCCGGTCCAGCTCGTAGACGATGCGGTCGTTGGCCATGGCCAGCACGCGCGGCGGTTCGCCGTTCGGGTCGCGGCGGACGGCGATGCGGGTTCCGTCGTAGGGGCCGCGGCGGACCTCGGTGAGCGGGATGCCCGGCGGCCGGTACGCGCCCTGGTACTGGGCCAGTTCGGCGGCCTGGAGGATGGCGGGGGCCTCGCCCCGCAGCAGGGTGGCCATGTCAGTTCTCCTCGTACTCGAACAGCAGGGTGCACCTGCAGTTGATCGACTGGTTCGCGGGGGCGGCCGGGTCGCCGGGCCACCGGGACTGCGTGGCCGTGAACCGCTTGTTCAACGGCACGGTGTCGCCGTTCGCGACCCGATGCGACTGGCGGGTCCTGGTGTCGTTGGTGGCGAGCCACTTCTTGCGCACCGCGCCGGCGTCTAGCGCGGCCATCACCGCCGCGGCGTTGTAGGCGCCCACCGTCTCGGTGCGGGCGATCATCGTGGCCCGGTAGTCCGACAGGTCCGTGAACACCTTCTGCAGGCGGGCCCGTAGCTGGGGGATCGACTCGCCTTCCGCGACGCCGTGCTGCAGGAGCTGGGACTCCAGCACCTGCCGGGTGGTTGCGGTGACCTGCCCGGCCAGTTCGTCGACCCGGTCCTGCAGGGCCTGCGCGACGGTGGGCTGTTCCAGGTCGAAGCCGTCCTGGACGCCCTCGGCGCCGCGCTTCCACGCACGGCGGATGAACGGGGCGAGCGCCTCGGCCGTCCGCCGCTTCCAGTACCGGGGGTCGAACAAGTCCCGCGCGCGGATGCGCTCCTCCCAGCCGTCCGGGCCCGACGCGACGTCCAGCCCGGTCATCTCGGCGGCCGGCGCCTGCTCGGGGTCGGGGGTGGTGATGCGGACCCGGCCCTCGACGGCCAGCGCGGCGGCCTGCCCGCGCAGACCGGCGAGCCACTCGGCAGAGCGCTGGGGCTTGCCCATCAGCCGGTCGAAGTCGCGGAGGACGGCGGCGGCCTGCTCCTTGGCGAGGCGGCGGATGGCGGCTCGGCCCTCGGCCTCGATCGCGTCGTAGGCGGCGTGCACGTCCTGCGCTGACGGGGTGCTGACGCGCGTCACCTGCGGCGGCCCGGGGGCGATCGGGAGCGGCCGGTGCGGGGCGGCGAGCGCGGCGGCGACCCGGGCGGCGAGCTGCTCGACCAGGTCATCCGGTGCGGCCAGCAGCTGCAGCAGGCCGAGGTCGGCGCGGGCGCCGGCGGCCGGGGCGGGTACGGGGGCGAACTGGGCGCGGTAGGGGGTGATGGTCTGGTCGCCGATGCCGCCGGGCAGCGCGGGTCGGCCGATCTCCGCGCGGGCCTCGTCGATCGTCAGGAGGTCGGCGGCGGTGTTGTCCCGGACCCGGGTGGCGCGGGAGTCCTGGGTCTCCTGCAGCGCGTCGACCGCGTCGTACGCCCACCCTGCGTCCTCGGCGTCGGATGGCAGGAGCCGCAGGTCGACCTCGGAGGCGATCACGTCCAACTTGGGCTTGATCGTGTCGGACCACAACGTCGCCTTGCTGGCCGCCCGGTTCTCGTAGGTCGCCCCTCCCATCAAGTAGTCCCGCGGCACACCGAACGCGAGCATGACCTCGCTCGCGTTGGCCATGCGCGATTCGAGGTAGTCCATCTCCTCCGCCGTCAGCCCGACCCTGGAGTACGACGGAGCCGCCCCGGCCGAGCCGGGCGGGGAGGCGACCAGCAACGCGCGGCCGGCGTTGGCCGGTCCGGCCACGCTGGACTTCCACGCGGCGCGGGCCTGCGCGTACTGCTCCTCGGCCATCTCGCCGAGGTACACCACACCGGTCGGGCTCGCGCCGTTGCGGTAGCTGGAGCGCTGCCACTCGCGGGCGTACGCGTCCATGTCGACGGCGTGCCGTGCGGCCTTCCACGGGGCGAGGCAGCCGAGCGGCTCGAAGGGGTGCGGGTAGCGGATCCACAGCACCTCCTCGGGGAGGAGGGGGATGCGTTGTCCGTCGGACCGGTTGACGACGTAGCCGAGGATGTCGCGGGCGGTGGGCCGGTCGGCGGCCGGCCGGTCGACGACGACCTGCACGGGGTCGTAGATGTTGTACGCGGCCTGGACGTCGCCCTGCCGGGTCTCGCCGCGGTCGAGGTAGACGAAGGCCTGTCCGGCCAGTTCGCCCTGCTGCAGCACGACCGACTTGAAGACCCTCGCGCTGACCTGCTCGTTGGGCCGCTTGTTGAAGAGGTGCGCGACCGGGTGCCCCACGATCTCGTCGCCCTCGGCGTTGCGCACCACCATGTCCACCGAGGCGCCGTTGTCGGCGATCGCCGCGACGCACCGGTACGCCACCGCGCTGTTGGAGTAGCCGCGGGACTCCGCGTCGAGGTCGAGGGTCAGCGTGCTGCCGGACGACAGCACCAGCGGCCGGCGGTCCCGCAGGGTGTCCAGGGCTGCGGGCGCGGTGGAGCGCCGTCCGAATAGGGCGTGACGGGCGTCAGCGAGGCGTCCCACCAGCGTCATCCTCTCGTCAGGCCGCGGCGGCGTAGTTGCCGGCGGCGGTGAGCATCAGGTGTGTCAGGGCCCAGACGAGGGCGTCGAGGCGGTCGGGGCTGTCGGCGAGGCCGGGTACCCAGGTGGTGAGCTGGTCGTCGAGCGGGGAGGAACGGACGACGAGGTGGGCGGCGTGCTGCTCGAACAACGCGGCCACCGGCTCAGCGCGGGTGAGCTTGCCCCGGGAGGCACGCACCACGCGGTAGTTGATGGTCGGGTCGACCTGCCGTAGAACGGTGCCGATCCACTCGCCGCCGTTGTTGACCTCGGCGACGATCGCGTCCGCCCGATGCGCGTGGTACGCCTCAACGGCCTTGCGTGCGGCATCGATCGGCCGCATCCGGCCGGACAGGTCGTCGATCACGTAGCCGTGCTGGCGCATCGTGCCGTTGATGTCGGGCACGCGGGCGGCGCCGAGTCCGGCCACGATGATGCCCATCTCGTCGGCTTCCTCGGTGGAGGTGGCGGCCGGGTCGACCGCGACGACGACCCGGGCGAACGGCGGGGCCGCACCAACGCGGGTGGAGTCGAGCAGGCCGACCGACCACAGGGCGCCCTCGACGTCGGTGAGGATCTCGCCGTTCAGTTCCTGCCTCTCCAGACGGGTGCCGGCGTACTGAGCCAGGAGCTTGGTGCGCATCATCTCGGGCAGGTGGTGGGCATCGCGGGTGCGGCCGCGGGTGGTGATGACATCGTCCCGGGCGAGGAGGTCAACCAGCTCAGGCCGGGGCTTCGGGGTGGTGGACGCGATGTAGTGGGGGTTCGCGCCGATGCGCAGTCCCATGGCGGAGTGCGCGAGCGCGGCGCCGAGGTGTCGCATCGCGGCGGCCTCCTCCAGCCAGACGAGGCACCTGTTGCCGCCGGAGCGGAGGCGTTCGACGTCGTCCGGGCCGTGCGCCCCGAAGAGCTTGGCCTCGGCCCCACTGGGCCACTTCGCGTAGGTGCCGCCGACGGTGGTCCGCAGCATCACCCGGGCGTCGTGGGCCTTGAGCCCGCTGGGCCCGTTGACGGCCGACTCGACGGCGTCACCCTGCGTCGGAGCGATGATGCTCATGCGGTGCCCGCCCGGCAGCCGGGGGTCGCACGGCGGGCCGTTGACGTGCGCGACCATGTACCTGGCACAGCCGTCGGTCTTGCCCGTGCCGCGGCCTCCGAGCTGCAGCCACATGCCGTGCGTCTCGATCTCCCCGGGCGGGACCTGCCACGGGTACGGCGTCCAGGCGTTCCACCGCTTCTGCCAGAGCTGGGCCGCGAGTTCCCGCTCCAGCACCTCCAGCTCTTCGGGGGTGTAGGTCTCCAGCTCGGCCAGCAGCTCGGTGGGCAGCGTCACTGGCCGGCCTCGGCGATCTGCTCGGCCAGCGCCCGGATGCGGGCGATGCGCTCATCGGTGGGCTCGGTCTTGATGCGCACGGGGGCGTCGAGGCCCCACAGGCGGGCGTGCCGGTCCATGGCGCGGATGACGACCTCGGCGGCGCGCGCGTCACCGGCGGCGGCCTTGGGGAGTAGGCCCTCCATGACGGTCTCCAGGACGGTGATCTGCTCGCCGATCAGGGCGTCCCGGTCGGGGGCGGTCTCGCGGGCGCGCTCGGCCAACGCGTTCTGCACGTACCGCCACGCCGTCTTCGGGTCGACGCCGAGCTGTGCGGCGATGGCGCGGTAGGACATGCCGGTGCGCCGCAGTTCGACGGCGTCGGACGCGGCGAATCGGGCCTGCGTGATGTCGGCTCGCTGGTGCGGCATGAAAGGACCTCCCTGCCCAGGGAGGGTAGGGAGGTCTCGGGAACGGGCAGCTCGGCTACCGCGTGTCCAGAAGTTCCTGGGCTGCGGCTCGCTCCGCGGTGGAGAAGCACGTGGGGTTCTGGACGATGACCTGCATGGCCATGCGTGCGTTCCGGCGCCCCTCGTCGCTGCTCTTCGGCGCTGTTGTGGCGCTGTTCAGGAAGTCGGAGAACGACTTGGTGACGTCAGCACACGATGCGGCGGTTGGCGCGGGGGCAGGTGTGCTGCTGCCGGTGGTGCTCACCCGCCCGACGGCAACTCCGGCTACGAACAACACGATCGCGCCTACGACCATGGCACCGGTACGTCGCGCTTCAGCCCGGGCACGGCGGTCAGCCGATCTTGCGGTTTGGGAGGTGAGCTGGTCAGGGATGTCGTTCACGATGCTGCTCTCGGATCAGGCGGCGCGGAGCTGCTGCTCGGGCGGGTAGGTGGCGAGGACCGGCTCCAGACGTTCAACCTCGGCGCGCAGGGTGCCGCGGATCAGCCCGTCGGACAGAGTGCCGTGTCCGGCCTGCTCCAGTGCGGTGCGCATCGTGGCGGTGCCGGGCCGACGGCCGCCGTCGTACAGGGGGCGGAGTACCGCGCACCGCGGGTCCGAGTACGCCGGCGGCAGGGCGGGCGGCGTGGTCGGGCGGGGCGGCAGGACCGGGGCGGTGACGGCCGTCAGCCCCGACTCGGTGGGCGCCGGCCGCCGGTCAAGGGGTGGCTGCGGTGCGGTCGGCTGGCCGATCAGGGCCCGGTACAGCTGCCGCATCAACGCGGTGAACGCGAGCAGGGCGGCGGTCGGGGGGATCGCGGCGACGACCTGGGTGGTGGTGTCGACGTCGGCACCGACGCTCACGACGTTGAGGACGATGGAGCCGGCCGAACCGGTGGCGACGAGGATCATGGCGAGCCAGTCAAGGCGGCGCATCAGCGAGGCCCGGAGGACGAGCAGCTCACCGGACACGACGAACGCGTCCAGGGTGGCCGGCCACGCCCACGCGCGGGCGCCGGTGAGGTGGTGGTCGAGCGCCAGATCGTGCAGGGCCTCGTAGCTCAACCAGAACGCCACGCCGGTCAGCGTGATGGTGACGAGGGCGGCGCCGATGGTGAGGCCGAGGACGGCCCGGTGCCGGTCGACGGCGCGGGTAGGCTGGGTGATGGCCATGGGAGTGCATGCTCCTGCGGTCAAGGGCCGGGCCGGGGCTGCGATCCCCGTGCCTGGCCCGCCTTGTTGTTGCTGGTCAGTCTACCGGTGACGGGCGTCAACACGCCCACGTGGTGCGGGTGTTCACGCGGCGAGGGCCGCGCCACGCTTGTACGGCTGCACCTGGGCCGAGTGCGCCGCGAGGCATGGCGGACAGGCCGGGACACCGAGCAGGAGGTGCAGCCGGTAGCCGCGGCGGGTGGGGCCGTCCGGGCGGGCGTGTTCGGCGTCAAGGGCGGAGGCCCGGTCGTCGCGGACGCGGGCGTCGTACGCCCGGTCGCAGACCCGGCACTGCTCCTGCCGACCGATGTGGCGGCGGCGGGCCTGTTCGGTGCCGCAGCGTGGGGCCGGGTCGACGGGGATACGGGGGAGGTCGGGGAGTTCGGTGCGGGGGGTGCCGCGGTCGTTGTCGGTGCGGCCGGCCCAGGTGCCCCACTCGGCGTGCTCGGTGGCCCAGGTGTTGCAGGCCTGCCGGACGGGGCAGGCGGCGCACAGGGCGGCGGCCTGGTCGAGGGTGTCGGGGGTGTCGAACAGCTCGGGTTGGCCGACGCAGGGGAGGAGACCAGCCTCGGTGCGGGGGATGAACGTGGGCAGCATGGGGTCGGCCTCCTCAGGGTGACGGGTGTCAGCGGTTGCGGGTCTTGCGCTGCTGGCGTTTGAGGGCGCGGCGTGCGGCCCGGTTCGGCTGGGGGTTGGGCGCGTCGTCGGGGACGACGGTCTCGGTGCGGGTGGTGGTGGTCTCCCAGGTGCGGCCGGGGCGGGGCGTGTGCTCGGTGGTCACTGGGGCTCCAGGGTGGTGATGATGCGGGCGAACTGGTCGTCGGTGGCGGCCTGCTCGGTCTCCTCGGTCTGCTGCCGGGTGTCGAGGTGGCCGAGGAGGGCTGACCCGAGGCCGGCGCCGAGGAGGGCGCCGGCCAGGACCAGCCACGGGAACACGGTCACGTGGGCGGCTCGGCAAGGATGTGGCGGGCGAGGCGTTGGGCGGCCGCGTGGACTGGTACGTCGCCGGGGCCACCGGTGACCTGGATCTCGGTGCCGACGTAGGTGTCCATGTCGGTGGCGATCTCGTTGAGGAGGTCTGCGAGTTCGGGCGGCCGGGCGACAGCGGCGGCTTTGCGGACCTGCCTGGAGATGGCGAGGGCGGTGGTTCGGGGTCGGCGTTCGCGGATGCGTTCGCGGGCGGCGTCGCGGTCGTAGGTGGTCACTGGTCGCCTCCGTCGGTCCAGATGATGCGGGTGTGGCCGCCGTGGCCGTGGACGGCGGTGGCGTGGTCGATGTGGGTCCAGTTGACGGTGGAGGGCATGTCGCCGGTCCAGCGGATGGTGACGGTGCCGTCGGGCCACTGGACGCCGTGGGCGACGATGCCGGTGCCGCTGATGCCGGTGATGTCGGTGTCGCGCTGGAGGTGGAAGAGACGGGGCTTGGTCACGGTGGTCTCCTTCGGGGTGGGCTGGTTGTGGATCTGGATGGCGTGGTCGAGGCTGTGGGCGCCGAGCGCGCGGACGGCGCGGAGAACGGCGTTGCGGACGTCCCGTTCGGTGCGGCTTAGGGCGCGGGCGATCTCGTAGTCGCGGTAGCCCTGGGTGCGGTAGCGGAGGACGTCTGCCTCGAAGGCGGTGAGGGCCCTGGTCACTGCTGGCCGCCGTCCTGGCTGAGCACCACGCGGGCGACGGCGAGGGCGTGCTCGGAGTCCTCGGAGCCGGCAGCGGCGTGCCGCTGGAACTCGGCCTCGTCCTCCAGCCACGTGGCGATCAGCAGGCCGGTGGCGGGGTCCATGGTGGCGATCCACTCGCCGTACGGGCGGATGATGCCGGGGGCCTGGCGGTGGCCGGTGACGGCGCCGCCGCCTGCGACACGGTGGCCGTCGGCGGTGCGAACGGTGCCGTAGCCACCGTGCTGGTCGGAGTCGAGGGTCTGGCGGTAGGTCCAGGTGGGTCCGCCGTGGTTGGCGGCGGTGGTGGCGCGGTTGCGCAGAAGGTGTGCTGCGGCGGCGAGCAGGTCGGCGGGGGTCTGGTCGGTCACGGGCGCTCCTCGGGGGCTGGGGCCGCCCGCGGGGTGCGGGCGGCTGACGGGCGTCACCGGGGTGTCAGCTGGTCGTGGCGCGGACGGCGGCGAGGATCGTGGCGGTGGCGCAGGGCCACGCGCGGGCGGTGCGGCCCAGGTGGCTGCACTCTGGACAGATCGTCCAGCCGCCGTGCTGGCGGGGCTGGTGGAGTCGGTCGACAGCGGCGAGGGTGTTCAGCTCGGGCTGCACGACGGTGAGCATCGCGTTGACGAGGCCCTGCCGCTCGCCCCAGGGGCGGACGGAGTCGGCATCGAGGGCGGCGACCAGTCGCTCGCGGAGGCTGGCGGGCGGCGGGGTGTTGGTCACCGGGCACCGCCGGCAGCGCTGTTGAGGCGGACCTGCACCTCGGCGACGGTGTCGAGGTGCCAGCGGGGGCCGATCACGGTGCTGGCGATCTCGGCGGCCTCGGCGAGCACCTCGGCGCGGTACGAGTCGAGCAACTCGGCGGCCTGGTCCTCGGGCAGGCCGAGGACATCGGCGTCGTGCTCGGTGGGGTCGCACAGCGCGGTCAGCAGCTGCTCGCGGATGGTGGGCATGGTGTGCTCCGTGGTGGGTGTGTGTGGTGGCCGGTGGGTGCCGATCGCGGGGGTAGTCAGGTGGTGGTCTGCTGCTGCGCGGCGAACTGCTCGCGGAGTTCGGCGCCGTTCTGGAGGAAGTGGTGGATCATCTGCGGGTCGAAGTCGGTGCCGTGGATGGTGATCATCTCGGCGATGTTGTCGGCGGCCTGTCGGTAGCCGGCGGCCTTGGCGGTGGCGAGTTCGGCCTCCAGCTGCCGGACCCGGTTGAGCAGGGCGGGCACGTCGGCGGCGGATTCCTGCGAGGGGCAGGTCATGAAGGCGGCGCCCCTGCTCTGCTCGTGCAGGACGGCATAGGTGTCGTAGCGGGCCTGGATGGCGTTGAGGTCGAGGGGCGCGTCGGGCTGGGTGCTGGTGCCGCGGCAGGTGAGGCAGGTCGAGCTGTCGTAGCCGTGGCAGGTGGTGCACTCGGCGGCGGGCTGGGGCTGGTTCATCGGGTGGTCTCCTGGGTGGCGGTCGGAGCGGGCTGGTGGATGCGTATGGCCTGGGGGCCGGTGCGGGCGGTGAGGAGCAGGCCGGTGCCGTCGGCGGGGGCGGCGGTGCCGATGCGGATGGGCGCGGTGTCGGGGAGGCGGTCGAGCCAGGCGCGGAGGGCGGGGAGGTCGTCTGCGGGGATGGTGTGGGTCCAGGGGCCGCCGGTGGTGGGGGTGTGGCGTGGGGGCTGGTCGGGGGCGACGGCTTGGAGGGCGGGGCCGAGGACGTCGTGGTGGACGGTGGTGAGGGTGATGGAGCCGGGTTGGCGGAGGAGCCAGGCGAGTTCGGTGGCGAGGAGGGTGGTGCGGCCGGGGGTGTTGGTCATCAGGTGTCCTCGGTGTTGGGGCAGATGGTGGTGTCGCAGAGGAGGTGGGTGTCGTAGCCGGCGGTGGCTCGGTAGGCGGGGAGGGGGTGTCCGCAGTTGGTGCAGAGAGGCTCTTGGGTTCCCCGGTGCGCACCCCCTTCCCCCTCCTTAGGGAGGGGGCGGGGGAAGGAAGGTGCTGTTGGCACGGTTCCCCCGGGTTCCCCAGATGTTCCCGGGGAATGGTTGACCTGCGGTTTTGTCTGGGGATTCCCCGGAGCCGGGGGAAGGTCTGTGGCGCTGGGCGTTTCAAGATCGCGGGGAAGGTGCGGGGGAACCTTATTTGTCGCTTTTGTCGCCTTCGCCTTGCGGACCCGGACCGCCTCCTCGATTCGGTCCTTCCGCACCCGGATGCCGTTCGCCCCGCACCACTCGCGGACCTTCGGATTGCCCCACGTCGGATCGACGCCGGCCGTGTCGAGCTGGTCGACGAGCCACTCGGTGGTGCCCTCGATCAGGGCGGCGCGGTCGGCGAACGTCATCGGTTCGTGGCGGGTGGCTCCGGCGACCCAGTCGTCGCCGATCTTGCGGCTGTGGCGGATCAGGGTGAACTCGTCCGGGCCGATGCCGGTGCGGGAGTGGGTGCGCTTGAGGGAGAGGATGCCGCCGCCCTGGGCGCGCAACTCCCAGACGTGGTCGACGTCCTGGACCTTGGCGGAGGAGCCGCGGGCGCCGCGTTCGTTGTCCTTCCCGAAGTGGTCGAGCCGGATTGAGGCGATGCCGGCGGCCTTGAGCGGCATGAGGGTGTGGCGGTACAGGGCGAGCCAGGTGTCGGCGGTGTTCTCCTCGCCGGAGATGAACCGCGACACGGTGTCGATGACGACGACCTCGGCGCCGACTGCCTTGGCAGTGGCGAGGAGGTCTTGGCCGCCGGCAGCGGTGTCGAGGGGGCGGATCGGGGGGAACGACAGGTAGGTCAGGGCGCCCATGGTCTGGGGGCCGGCGCCGAACGAGCGGAGGCGCTGCTGCAACTCCGGGTGGCCGTTCTCCGCGTCGATGTACAGAACCCTGACTACGGGCTGCGGGGTGTCGCCGAGGGCACTCTGCCCGGTGGCAACCCGCCACACCCACTCCTGCATGAACAGCGACTTACCGGCCTTGCCGTCGCCGACGACGGCGATCTGCTGGCCGGGGGCGAGGAGCCGGCCGGGCAGCAACTGCACGTTGGTGTAGTCGGCGGCGAACAGAGCGCTCCAGTCGAGGGCAGCGGCGAGGATGTGCGCGGGGCCGCCGCCGGAGGCCTGCGCGGTGCGGGCGGCTTCGTGCTCCTGGTAGCGGGCGATGATGGCGCCGACGTCGTCCGGCCCGGCACCAACGTGGGCGGCAGCCCGGATGCGGATGCCGAGGTCGTCGGCCCGGCGGGTGGCGGCCTTGTCACGGACGATCTCCGCGAAGTGGCCGACCGCGCCCGGGGGGACGTTCAGGTTGCTGATGTCGTTGATGAGCATGCCGCCGGCCACTTCGCGGAGTCGGCCGAGCTTCTCGACCTTGTCGCGGACGGCGACGAAGTGGGTGGGCGCCCCTTCGCTGACGAGCTGCCCGATGACATCCCAGATCAGCTGATGCCCCAGACGGTGGAAGTCCGTCCGGTCGAGGCCGGCATCCATGGCCTCGGCGTAGGCCAGAGCGTTGCCCATCGAGCTGCCGAGCACCAACTGCTCGGCGTGCTCGTCCCACGCGACGTCGCGGGTGATGTAGTCCTCGCCGTCGTCCTCCGGCGGGGCCGGGAAGGGGTGGACGTTGCTCACGGTGCGGTGCTCCTAGAAGAGGGTCGGCTGCTCGGCCGGCGGGGGCGGGTTGCAGCCGTAGGGGCCGGGGCGGTGCGGGTGGTGCGCGCGCGGCGGCTGCTGGCCGAGGAGGATCGGCAGCGCGGCCGCGGCGTCGAGCTGGCCGCCGTCGGGGAGGTAGATCGCGAGGGGGTGAGGCTCGGGATCGAGGTGTCGGCCGTCGGGCGTGCGGAGGGTGGTGGCCCCGCACCGCGGGCAGGCGGTGCGCTCCGGGGTGCGGGGCCCGCTCATCACGCCGCGTCGTCGATGTGGAGTCCGACGCCGTTGCGCAGGAGGTCGTCGGCTCGGTAGGTGCCGGCGGCCTCGTCAAGTGTTCCGGCGGCGGTGCGGCGCCGGTACATGTCCTGCTGGGCCTGCCGCAGGCGCTCGTCGGTGAACTCGTCGGCGGCGACCTCGATCGAGGTGATGCGGACCTTGACGGCGCGGTCCTTCTCCTCGTCCGGGCCGGGCTCGGTGCGTTCGGCGTGGGCCAGCTCGATGACGGCGACCCACCGGCCGGCGCGCTGCTTGAACATGGCGTCGGCGAACGGGGCGAGGGCCCGGGAGACGTCGGCGACGACCTTGGAGTCGAACTTGATCTCGGTCATGTGGTGCGCTCCTTCGAGAGGGCCGGGCAGACGGCCCGGTGGGTGAGGGGCAGGTCGCGGGCGCCGTAGACGATGCGGTCGCGGCCGGTGAGCCGCTGGTGGTACCAGCAGCGGGTGCAGAGGTAGTCCGCGGTCGGCGGTCGGGTGTCGGTGGTGATGGTGAGCCCGCCGACCCACCCGGTGGCCGTCACGCGGCGGCCCGGGTGCTGCCGGTCTGGTGCAGGCGCCGGTCGGCCGCCGAGTTCGCGTTCCGGCACGGCGTGCACGCGACCTCGCCGTTCTTGCGGTGCCGCAGGTAGCCGCTGCGGGTGCCGCATTGCGCGGGGCCCCGGTTGCGCTTGCGGGCGACGTTGGCGTGCGACTCCGCGGACAGGCACGGCCTGCACGGCTTCTCGTCGCTGCGGCGGTGGCGCTTCGCCCCGGCCTCGGTGCCGCACTCCGGGTGGTGGGCCACGTAGAGGGCCGGGCGCGGCTTGAAGCCGGCGGCCTCACGCTCGTCGTCGTCCTCGCCGCCCCACACCCCGATCTCGCGGAGCTGTCGGCCGAGGGTGCGGCACGCCACGATGACCGGGCAGGTGAAGCACAGGGCCTTGGCGGCGTTGATCCGGGCCAGCGCGGCGTTGGCGTGCTCGCGGCCCTCAGGGGCGTGGAACAGTTCGGGCTCGTCCTGGCAGGGGAACCGGGTGGTGACCTCGGTGGCGATCATGCGTCGCTCCTCTCGGGCCAGTCGACGCCGGCCAGCGCGCGGGTGTGGGTGGGGGGCAGGGCGGCGCCGGGGTGGCCGAGGTGGGCGAGGCCCATCTCCGCGAGGACCGAGGCGTCGGCCTGGTCGTAGCGGCCGGGGCCGGTGCACTCGACGCCGTAGCGGCGCTGCACCTCGTCGCGGACGCGGCCCTTGACCTGCGTCGGGGTCTCGCCCTTCCAGCGGGCCCGGCCGGTGGCGTAGATGGTGCGGTTGTCGGGCGGGACGACGGCGTACGGGATCTGGCGGCGCCACAGGTCGTGGCGGACCATCCAGCGGATCGCCGCCAGTTCGTCGTGCCCGCGCTGGAGCGCGCGGGAGAACGCCGGGCCCTCGATGACGACCAGCTCGGCGTGCCGGTAGTACGACTGCATCTCGCCGAGCTGGTGGGCGAGGCGCTCGTGTCCGGTCCGGGCGCCGGAGCGGATGGCTTCGGCCCAGCCGCGGCCGGCCACCCCGGTGCACGAGAGGGAGACGTCGAGGCCGATGACGAGCGGGACCGGGGCGGGGGCCCCCGCCCCGGCCGGAGCCGGGACGGAGGCGGACGTGGGCAGCGGGAGGGTGAGCTGGGCGGCCATCAGGCACCGGCCCGTGGGCGGGGGATGAGCGGCCACGCGGCCTCGACGACGGCCTGCGGGTCCTTGCGGCGCAGGTACGCCTGCAGGTCGATGGCCTGCTCGCGCGCCCACGTCTTCTGCCGCAGGTGCAGGAGTTCGAGGCCCGGCGTCTGCAGTTCGGTCGGCCACTTCTCGGCCTGCCGCCACGCGATCCGCGCAGCCGCGAGGGCATCGGCGCCAGCGTCGTGCGCATCACCCTCGGCGAGGCGGATGCCGTACTGCTCGGCGAGGTTGACGAGCTTGCGCGGGCCCTTGCGCCACTTGTCGAGCGCCTTGTCGATGACGAAGACGTCGACCGCGAGCGGCTCACGGCCGGCCTGCTCGGCGAGGCTGGGCAGGCCGTACCGCATCAGCTCCCGGTCGAGGGTGGTGAAGTCGAACCGCAGGTTCATCCCGACAACCGGGATGCCGGCGGCGACCTGCTCGGCCAGCAGCGCGGCCACCAGGGCGACGACCTCCGCGGCCGGGCGCCCCTCAGTCTGGGCCCGCTCCGTGGTGACGCCGTGCACCGCACTGGCCTCCTGCGGGATGTCGATCCCGGGGTCGGCCAGCCACGTGTGCGGCACGGTGGGCTGGCCGCCGCCGACGAGGAGCACGGCGGCGGTGACGATGCGGTCGGACTCGACGTCCACGCCGGTCGTCTCGGTGTCGAAGGCCGCGAGGCGGCCGAGGTGCCAGCTCACTGGGCACCGCCCTTGAGCCACATCAGGAACCCCTGCAGCTCAACCGTGTTGGCCGACCCCGGCATCGTCCCGCCGTTGCGCTCGGCGAATGCCTGCTCGGTCGCGTCAGTCGTCCAGCCCCGGGCGCCCGCGGCGGCCATGATCTGGAACCACACCTCGGTCGGGTCGCCGTCGTCCACGATCTCCGGCTCGATGACCTCCTCGGCCTCCGCCGGCTCGGCCACGGCCGGGGTGAACCGGTCCGCGAGGGCCTTGAGCGCGGCCGACAGCTCCGGGGTCATGTGGCCCTTGCCGTTCGCGGTCTTCCAGATGTCCCGGACCGCCCCGGCGTCCCGCGAGAGCTTCGCCAGCGCCACGTAGTCCGGCACAGGCACGGCCGGCGCGGCCTCGATCGCGGCTCGCTCGGGGGCGCCCGCGGCCACCTCGACGGCGCCGCGGATCTGCCCGGACATCAGCTCGGTCGGGGTGATCTCGACGTCCAGCGTCGGCACCATGAACCGGTTGGTGCCCCGGTCCGTGGTCACCGACTTGGCTTCCATGCCGAGCCACCCGGCCACGTACCCGCCGACCTGGGCCAGCAGTTCGGCCGCGGGCGGCAGCTCAACGGCCGCGTAGTACCCCTTCGAGACGAGCAGCCACTGCCCGAGCGCCGGCAGGTCGCGCAGCATCACGTTGACCCGGGTGGTGATCGAGCAGTCCCGCTTCTCCGGGTTGCACAGGCACGCCCGGTCGAGCTTGTGCTCCGTCACCCCGTCACACCGGCGCACGCACTTGCTGCCCTGGTACAGCTCGTACCACTGAGAGACGGCGTCGGCCGGCGGAACGAGCACCGGCAGCCGGTCGACGGTCGAGTACACCTCGAACTCGGCCGGGCCGCCGTTCGCCGGGGTCCACGGCCGCACCTCGCCGCCATACAGGGCCGCGACCTGCTCCAGGATCGGGCGGCTGGGGGAGGTGAAGCGGAATGCCTGCAGCTTGGCCGGGCGCTTGATCGCCTTGCCGTTCTTGTCGGTTCGGCCGGTGTCGACGGTGTGGCCGATGCGGATCTCGCCGAGCTGCCGCATGCGGCGCTGGAGGTCCAGGATGGGCATCAGGCGGCCCTCTTCTCGGTGCTGGTCGGCAGGCTCAGGGCCTCGCCGACGACGGACTTGGACAGGCCGGACACCCACTCGGCGGCCTGCTGGGTGATGCGGAACGCGGCGAACACGGCGTCGTCGCAGACGACGGGGATCAGCCGGTAGCCCTCCGGCCGCAGGTGCAGCACCACGCCGGTGGTGTGCACCGCGGGCATCGGCACGGTGCTGCCGTCGCGCATCCACGCGATCTCGGCGCGCCGGTACGCGGCCATCTGCAGCGCGGCCTCGGGGTAGACGCCCTTGACGTCCAACTCGCCGCCGGTCTTGGTGTCGCCGATCAGCGCGAGGTTGGCGGGGATGCCGAGCCGGGCGGCGATCAGCGGGGACCGCAGGATGTAGTCGAGGGTGCCGGCGTACCCGAACTCGGGGCTGCCGACGACCATCTCGGACGCCTCGAACGTCACCTGCCAGTCCCGTACAAAGGCGAGGAAGTGGCGCAGGTAGGGGGCGAGTTCCGGGTCCTCGACCAGCTCGGCCGGGACCGGCTGCCCGAGGACATGCGCTTCGATGATGCGATGCACCGCGCTGCCGACCTCGGCCCGTTCGTCCCGCTTGCGCAGCGCGGCCCGGGACAGCCAGTCCCGTTTCTCGGCGCGCTCGTCCGGGCGGAGCGACGCGGCCACCAGGGTCGGGAGGTGATCGAACGCCGCGTCGGCGACGACGCCGGCAGCCCAGCGCGAGAGGACGTCGCCCTTGGTGGAGCCCAGCGACAGGATGGTGGTGACGCGCCGGTACTTCGCGCCGGTGACCTTGTCCCGGTACCAGCCAGCGGACGGCCGCGGGACGCGGTCCGGCCCGGTGGGCTGCGGGGTAGTCTTCCGGCGCCGCCCGGCGGCCGGGGCCGAAGCCCCGGCCGACACGGTGGTGGTCATCGAGGTGTCGCCCCTTCGTTGATCCGCTGGATGTCCTCGGGCGTGTAGCCCAAGGCGCTCTCCAGCTGGGTGGTGAGGCTGCGGATGGTGGTCGCTTGCCGGTCGATCACCATCCGCAGCCGGGCGTTCTCCTGGTGCTGGCCGCGGTGCGCGGCCCGGACCGAGAACGCGGCCCCGGTGTTCTGGGCCTCGGCCGCGACGGCGCGGGCAGCGAGGCGACCGTTCGCGCGGCCCTGCTCCAGCAGGTCAGCCTCCAGCTGGCGGGCCCGGTCGCGGAGTCGGGTCATCGCGGCGGCCTGCTCGGCCAGCGCGCGGCGAGAGATCCACGGCATCACGCACGCTCCTTCCGGGCCCGCTGGTAGTCGCGCGCGGCCCTCTTGCAGTCGTCGCAGGCGTCCTGCTGCCGGTACCGGTGCTGCTGGTAGCCCGCGAGGGTGCCGTGAGCAACCGGCTTCCGGAGACCCGGCGTGGGCGTGGCCCGGCCCGCCCGACTGCGCTTGTACTCGGCGTTCGCCTTCCGGCACGGGGCGCACGGCTCGTCGCTGTGGCGTAGGTGCCGCAGGTAGGCGTTGTACGTGCCGTGCGGCGACAGGTTCTTGCCGCTGCCGCGACGCAGGCCGACGGCGTACAGCAGCTGCTCAACCTCGGTCTCGGTCAGGTCGGCCATCAGAAGTCCCCCTTCTCGATGGCCTCGGACGCGGCCCGGATCAGGTCGCGGGTGTTCTCGGCCACCGTCGTCAGCTCTTCCAGGCGGGCGGTCGTGTGTCCCAGCTCCTCCTGCGTGGACTCCAGCTCGGAGCGCAGGTTGTCGCGCTCCGCCTCCAGCTCGGCGATGCGGTCGTTCAGCTCGTCGATGTCCATCAGGAGGCCCTCCTCTGCTGCTGCGGCAGGGCCGGACCGACCATCGACAGCAGCACCTCAGCCAGCCGTCGGGCGTCCGCCGTTGCGTACCGCGCGTCCGTCCCGCCCAGCCGCGTCAGCAGCTGTTCGACCATGGCGTCCTGCTCCGGGCCGGCGGCCTCGGCGATCGTCTTCAACTCGGCAACCACGCCGTCCGGGTCCTCGACCACCTCGGCGGCGAGGGCCCGGATCAGCGCGGAGACGAGCGGGTGCGCGTCGATCGCGACACCCAGGCCGGTCGGCCGGACCCACAGCGGGTACGCGCCGGTGATCTGCTCGGCCGGCCGCCGGAGCACCCCCGCGGCGTCGAGTGCGGAGGCGATCTCCTCCGGCGTGCCGGAGGTGTTGCCGATCAGGATGGCCGCCCTGCGGACGACCGGGTTCGACGGCGTGCTCATCACGCACCGCCCTTCCGGGAGTTGGTGGCGCGCTCGGGCGCACGGTCGGACCACGCCGCCCGGCGGATCAAGGCCCGCTTGCCGAGCGCGTTGGAGTCGCAGTCGACGGTCAGGGCCCTGTCCGTCGCGTGTTGAACGGTGCCGGTTCGCCAGTACAGGCCGAGCCCGCCGAAACCGTTGTCGTTGGTGAGGAAGCGGATCGGGTCGCCCGGCTGGAAGTCGGCGAAGTCGGCGGGAACGAAGATCATCGGGGGCCGCCCCTCAGCCCGGTGCGGATGATGTCCGCGAGTTCCTCGCGGGCCAGGAACAGCCCGGCGCCGAACCAGCCGGCACACACCAGCAGCAGCCAGATCACGCGACCCACCCCATCCGCCGTGCCGCCGCCGCCTCACGCTCACGGATCGCCCGCAGCCGGGCCTCCGCCGGGAACATGGCCCGCACCAGCGCCGTGTCCGGGAGCGTCTCGTCCTCGGCGGACTCCGTTCCGACGGTCAGCGACACCCCGGGCACGACCTGCCCCAGGTGCAGCTGCCACACCAGACCGCCGCCGGGCCGCGACGACACGGCGACCCCAGCCGTCGGGTACGACGTGAACCAGCTCGACAGTTCACGGATCGACCACGCGGTGAGCGTGACCGTACGGCCGGACACGGCGACGTCGGACGCGTCGAGTGCGACCCCGGGGGAGTGCACGGCATCGCGCAGGACCACCAGCTGGGCGAGCACCTCCGGGGAGAGGACCGGCGCCAGTTCCTCGCGGGTCCACCGCGGGAGGGGGATGCTGCTGGGGGAGACGGCCGCGACGGCGGATCGGATGATGGTCGGGTGGATCGGGGTAGGCTTCATGTGGCCTACCTCCTTCCGTTTCGGGTGTTGATCGGTGGGCCGGGGCCGCCCTGGTGTGGAGCCGGTGGGCGGCCCGACCCGTGTCTGGGGTCAGGCGGCGGCCGGGGCCGCCGTGCGGGACGGCGCCTTTCGGCCAGTTCCGGCGAAGATGGCCCGGAGCCGGGCGATCTGTCCGGCGTCCGGCGGCTGGTCGGTGGCGGAGTCCCGCTCGACGAGCGCCATGCCGGCCGGGCCGAGGATGCGTTCGCGCTGTTCGCGGGTCACGCGGCGACGCTCACGAGGTCGTCGAGCTTGACGCCGTAGGTGCGGGCCAGGTGTGCGGCCGATTCGAACTTGGGCTGTCGGCGGCCGTTGATGATGCGCGAGAGGGTGCCCTCGCTGAGGCCGGTGCGCTGGGCGATGGCGTAGCCCGTGTGGTCGCCGGCGGTGGCGGCGATCTCGATCAGCCGGGTCGAGTTGAAGCGGTACCGGTTCGACACGTGGTTTCACCTCCTTGATTGTCAGGAGTACTGCTTGACTGCTGACAAGAAAGCTACGCCGCTACTTGGCAGACGTCAAGCAAGTAGTGCTGTAAAGGTTTGGTCAGGGCTGGATCGAACATTCGTTCTGTGATGCTGGTGGGTGGCGTGAACCTGTCGCCGAGGCGTTGACCAGCTGGCTTGTCAGCTGACAAGCATGCTCCATGGTGTCAGCTGACACGCTAGCCTTCACCGCATGGATGAGAAGACGCCCCGAAGCCGGGCCGGCGGCCTCCCACCAGGGCGACTGGCCGCCTTCGCCGCCTACGTGAAGGACGCCGCACGCCGCGCCGGCTACGACATCGACAGCCCCCGCGGCGGCGGGAAAACGCAGTTGGCCAAGGACGCCGGCATCGACCCGAGCACGCTCAGCCGATTCCTGACCGGCGCGCGGTCCATCGAGCCGGGCAGCTTCGAGGGACTCGCACGCGCACTCGGAGTGCCCGTCCGTGAACTGCTCGTACGGGGCGGAGTCGTCTCCTCCGAATCCCTCCCCGAGTGGCCGAATCCCGATGTACGATCACGACCCATCACCCCCAGCGAGGCAGCAGCCGAACTCGGCATCACGGATCCGGTCAACCGCGAGATGTTCCTCGCCATGGTGAACCGCCTCCGCGCCGAACGGGCCGCCACGCGCGACGACGCCGACGGGGGTGCGGCAGCCGAGGCATAGGGGCGGTGCATGCAGGTGCAGGGCAGTCGGATGATGGCGGCGGTCGGTGCGGCGACCGGAGTCACAGCCATGGGGGTAGGCGTCACGACTGACCAGCTCGGGCTGGCGGTCTCCGGCAGCGCGCTCCTCATCGTCTCCGCCATGGCCATCTGCGTCGGGGTCGTCCTCCAGGCCCTGCGCGACACCGCCGCCGAGCGCGCCGCACTCATCGAAGAACGCGAGCTCGCAGTGGCCGCGCAGGTCGGCATCACGAGCGAACGCGAGCGCATGCGCTCCGACCTCGCCCGCAGCCGGCGAGCCGCACAGGACCTGCTCGCCCGCGAGCGTGACGCCATGTACCGCGCACTGGAGGAGGAACGTTTCTCCATCCAGCGTCAGGCGTTCGAGGCGGGTGCCCGAATGGCGTTCAGCGGCAGCCTCGACCAGATGCCCGATTTCGCCACGGGCACCATCGTCCACTTCCCTGCACGTCAGCCGACGCTGGACTCCGTACGGGCCGCGTCCGACGACTGATCCGGGCGCTTCGGACCGAGCGTCATCACGATCCGGCCGTCCTGCAGGCTGGGATCTCCTCGACGGGCCGCGCGGTTCAGTGTGATCGTCGCCGTCTCGCGCAGCACGGCCCGCTGCTGCTCCAACGTCAGCGCCTCCCACCGCTCTTCGACATCCTCGCGCCCCATCAGACTGACGAGCAACGGCGAGGCGGCCGTGAACGCCTCCGCCGTAGCCTGGGCTGTTGCGAGCCGGGGCAGCGTCCCTGCCTCGACGGCAATCAGGCTGGCAACGCTGAGCGTGCCGGCCTTGGCGGCGGCTCGGGCGGCGTCCAACTCACCTGTCAACTTGGCCACTAGCGCCACCGCCTCATCGACCGCGGCCTTCCGGTTGGGGTCCTGGAACGCTGCAGCCGAGGCCGGTGTCGCGAGCCAGCGAAGGATCCGTTCCTCGACGTACGCCTCCAACACGTCGGCCACGATGCCGACGCAGAACCGCTCACGGCAGCCGTACTTGAGGCCCTCCGGGCTCTCTACGGACCGCAGAGGGCCGGTGCAGACGCCACACCTGCCGATGCCGACCAGCAGATAGGCAGCCGCAGCCCGCCATGCCTGATCCATCTGGCTATCCAGAATCGTTTGGGCCTGCTGCCACATCAGCTCTGGGACCAACGGAGGCCACTTGCCCTTCCCGATGATCTTCCCTCGGAACACCCTGAACCCCGCGTACGCGGGGCGCCGGAGGACGGCCAGGATGCTGCTGTCGCTCCAGTCCTTGCCGTTGGCAGTGAGGATGCCGTCACGTTGCAGTCCGCGGCGGATGCTGTAGCGGGCCTTCCCGGCGACGAACTCGGTGAAAATCCGTACGATCACGGGTGCCCACTTGGGATCGGCTACCTGCTCCAGCAGTTCACCGGTCTCGGGGTCGTAGCGGCGCGCGTACCCGAGAGGCGGTCGGCCGTGTGGCCGCATCGCCTCGGCGTTGAGCCTGACCGTGCGGAGGTTCCGGTCTCGGATGACCTCGACCTCATCCTCGGAGGCCACGGCGTCGAGTGCGGTGCGCTTCCGGTCCTGACGGCGGCGCATGTCGTAGACGTCGCCGCCGTAGCACCAGAGCGTGCCGGTCTCCATGCAGAGCTGGCGGATCTGAACGTACACCTCCAGGTCGCGTTGAAGGCGGCTGGACTCCCAGGTGACGATGACGTCTGCCTCGCCGGCGCGGACTCGGTCGACCATGTCGGCGAAGCGCTTTCGCTCCCGTTTGGCGTAGCGGGACGCCGAGCGGTTGTCGTCGGTGAACTCGCCGACGACGGCCCAGCCGCGGTCTTCGGCCTCGCGTCGGTTCTCGGTCATCTGGGCTGTGGTGCTGCTGCCCTTCCCGCGGAGGTCCCGGCTGGCGCGGGCGTACAGGAACGCCCTCAGCTGTTCGCGCTGGGGGCCGTGGTCATGGCGGGGGATCTGCATGGTCTGAGGCTAGCGGAGCAACGTGCATTGCAACATGTCTCCAGTTCCATGTGATGGACGTTGCTGCTGTTGTGCCGGACGAACCGGGCCCGCTCGGCGTGGCCCTGGGTCGCCAGCCAGGAGGCCGTCACGGTCAGCAGCAGGACGTACGCGGTGGTGAGCCGCAGGCGGACGGCGGCTCTCAGCGCGGGGTGCCGGGAGACGACGGGGCCCGTCGGTGTCCTCGTCGCGAGGCGATCGCTCATCGTGGCTGGTGCCCTTGCTCGGTGGTTCCCGGTGCCGGCTCGCCCCATGGTGCGGGGCAAGGCCACGACCGGGCGGTCCGAGCGTCAGCGTACGCGAGCGGTCGCCGGGCGGTCGCCGGGTGTCGGGGTCGGTGGGCTGGCCGGGGTCGAGGCCGGGGCTTGGGGGCCGGGCCGGGGTCAGGTCGGCACGGGGGTGGCGGGTGGCGGCGGGGCCGGACGGGGGTCAGGGTGAGGGGAAGGAGTGTCGAGGAGGCGTCGATGGCCGGTAGCACCGCCAGGCACTCCGCGGCGCACCGCCGGCCCCGGTGGGCACGCGCCGTCCACGCGGTGTGGGCCTATGTCCGGCGCGCGCCCGGCACCTACATCTGGCTGGCGATCCTGCTCGTCACCACGCAGGTGATCCGGCACGTCGATCCGGCGACCGCCGACCGCATCCTGCAGCGGCGATCGACCAACCTCCACCACCTCCAGGTCTCGCCGGTACGGGTCCTGGTGACCAGTGCCCTGTGGATCGCGGGCGGCGGCTGGCCGTTCTACTTCCTCCTGTACAACCTCTTCCACGTGCCGGCCGAACGTTGGCTCGGCACGCTGCGCTGGATATCGGTGGCGGCGCTCGCGCACATCGGCGCCACCTATCTCAGCGAGGGCGTGCTCGGCTGGGCGATCCACCGCGGACTGGCCCCGCCGAGAGCCGTCTACACCCTGGACTACGGCGTCAGCTACGCCCTGGCCGGCGTCGTCGCGGTACTCACCTACCTGATCGTGCGGCCCTGGCGCTACCTGTACGCGCTGGGAGTGCTGGTGGTCTACGGGGTGGGCGTGCAGCAGAGCCGGGACTACACCAGCATCGGCCACTTCAGTGCGGCGCTGATCGGATTCGCCTGCTACCCGCTGACCCGCGAACGCCCGGGCGCCTTCGACCCGGTCGCCTCGGCCCGTACGGTCTGGCGGTGGGCCCGCAGGCGGTGACCGGAGAGGTCGACGCCGGAGGCCGGTCCGGGCCGTGGACCCGCCGCGCCGAAGCCGACGGCTGCGGCGCGGCGGGTGTGAAGCGGTCGGGCGCGGCGGGTCGGCGGGCGGGTTCCGGAGCCGCCCGCAGACCGGGGGCGGGTCGGCTACTGGCCGACTCGCTGGGACACGCAGAGGATGTTGCCCTCGCTGTCCTTGAACCAGGCCGCGCGCATGCCTTCGCCCTCGGCGACGCCGTCGACGGTCTTCAGACCGGGGAAGTCGTACTCCTCGAAGGTGATGCCGCGGCCGCGGAGGCCGGCCATCTCGCCGTCGAGGTCGGGGACCTTGAAACTGGCGAGGGTGTGGGCGGCCTGCCCGCCGCTGGGGGTGCGGTAGACGGTGAACCGGGTGCCGCCGCTGTCGCAGACGAACTCCTCCTCACCCTCCTCGGTGAGCTTGAGGCCGAGGGTGTCGGTGTAGAAGGCCTTGGCGCGGGCGAGATCGGTGGCGGGGATGACTGCTTGCAGCGGAGCGTCTCCAAGCATGGTGTTTCGCCTCCTCTCTGTCACCAGGCTAGGGACGTGCGGACTCGGCCGCCCGGTGGGCGCGGTACTGCTTCGGGCCGTGTGCGAGAGGTCGCCGGGAGTCATGCGGGGACCAGCCTCCAGAGCGAGGTGATTTCGGCGGCGCGGGCCGCGCGGAGGACCGGATCGGCCCGACCGGCCCGATCGGGAGCGGTGGCCCGGGGATGGCGGGGGACGGTGTCGAGACGTCCGGCGACGCGCAGCCCGGCCTGGGCGACGGCGCCCAGCAGGTCTGCGCGGGAGCGCAGTCCGAGGCGTTCGGCGAGGTCGGAGAGGACGAGCCAGCCCTCGCCACCGGGCAGGAGACGGCTGGCGAGGCCGTCGAGGAAGCCGTGGAGCATGTGGCTGTCCCGGTCGTAGACGCCCTCGTCGAGGGTGGAACTCGGGCGGCCGGGCAGCCACGGGGGGTTGCACACGACCAGGGCGGCCCGGTCGCGCCCCTGAGGGTAGAGGCCGGTGCCGGCGGGCTTGACGCGGTCGGCGAGACCGAGCCGGCGGGCGTTGTCGTGGGCGCAGGCGAGGGCGCGCGGATTGGCGTCGGTGACCAGGACCTCGCGCAGTCCGCGCCGGGCGAGGAGCACGGCGAGCACACCGGTGCCGGTGCCGAGGTCGTGGGCGGTGGCCGTGGCGGTGATCCGGGCGACCGGCGGCAGCGGCGCCCGGGCGACGAGGTCGACGTACTCGCCGCGGACGGGGGAGAAGACCCCGTAGTGCGGGTGGATGCGGGCGCCGAGGGCCGGGACCTCGACGCCCTTGGTGCGCCACTGGTGTGCGCCGATCACACCGAGGAGCTCGCGGAGGGACACGATTCTGTTGTCAAGGAACGGTCCGTAGGCGCCCAGACAGGCCTCGCGGACGTCGGGTGCCCGGCGGAGCCGGACACGGTGATCCGAGCCGAGCGGCACCAGCAGTGCGCCGAGGACACGCGCGAGGCGGGCGCGTTCCTGCCGGTGCTGCCGGAAGGCCTCGGCCGGTGAGCCTGCGGCGGACGGGGGCCGGCGCCGCTCGGCGCGCCGGCGCATGGCGTGCAGGAGGCGCAGTGCGCCGGGGTAGTCGCCCTGCCAGAGCAGGGCGGTGCCTTCGCAGGCCAGGCGGTAGGCGGCCCCGGCGCTCAGGGTGTCGTCGGCGGCGATCAGCCGCCGTGGTGGGGGCGATCCGTTCTCGCTGTGCCAGGACGCGGGCAGGGCGGACATGGTGGGCAGGGTGACGATGCTGGGCCGGTGGGTGTCGGACACCGGGGCTCCTCGTGGTCGAACGTGCAAAGGGCACGAAGAGCACTTCGACGAGGAGGTGAGCAGCGGGCACACCGGCGGCTGATCGCCACCGAGCGAAGGGCGCGGGGCGTCAGGCCGGGTGCGGCTCACGCGTCGAAGCGCGAGCCGGTGTGTCACCGAGCACGAGGCCCGGCACGGCGGCGAACCGTATGCCACTGATCATCTGCGGGCCCCCTTTCCAACGAGCTGGTCCTGCGCGGTTGTTCGTACGCTTTCACACAGGGTGGTCGAATGGCAACCGATTTATCACCGGCCCGACGCCCAGCCCTGCGGCACGCGTTCCAGCACGCCCGCACCGAACAACTCGTACAGCGGCAGGGACTCCAGGTGGACGTAGCCGATGTGGCAGTCGCAGACCGGCAACGGGCAGGCGCGCGGCCGCAGTCGGGCACGGTAGCTGCCGTCGTAGAGGTTGCCGAGGACGTCCCGGACGAAGTGGCAGCGGCGCACCGTGCCGTCGCCGTCCACCGAGAGCACGGACTCCCCGGTGCGGCACGGCAGCCCGGCGCTGGGGTGGGCGTTCCGGCTGTAGCCGAAGTGCGGGTCGAGGGCGGTCCATTGGGCGGCCTCGGCCTCGGTGTAACCGAGGCCCTCGGCGGCGTTGACCCACAGGTACACGTCCTCGGAGAGCCCGGCGCGCAGCCGGCGGGCCTCGTCGAGGTGCTCGGGCAGGCCGACGACGCCGACGCTGTAGCGCACGCCGAGCGCGTCCAGCTCCCGGCACTTGGCGAGGAACCGGTGACGGGTGATCTGGCCGGGGTGGAAGGTGACCCACAGCGCGAGGGCGTCGAGGTCCGCCTCGGCGAGCCAGCCCGTGCGACAGCTGAGGTTGGTCTGGATCGCGACGCGGCGCACGTGCGGCAGGCGGCTCAGTTCGACCAGCGCGCGGCGGTACCAGGACCGCACCAGCCCCTCGCCCCAGGGGGTGAACAGCAGCGACAGGGTGTCGCCGGTGCCCGCGCGACCGGCCGCCCAGGCGGTGAAACGCTCCAGTGCGGCCCGGTCGGAACGCAGTTGCTCCGGGCTGTCGCGCCGCTTGGCGAACGGGCAGTACGGGCAGTCGTAGTCGCAGGAGGCGAGCGGGCCGCGGTAGAGCAGGGTGAGGCTCCGACCGCCGTCCTCGGGCCGCGGTGCGGCGGAGGGCATGCCGAGGAAGGTCATTTCGCCTCGTACGCCGCCATCAGGGCCCGGACCTCGGGCGAGAACAGCATCGGCCCGACGGCGTCCGAGTGGGCGAGCCCCTCCGGGCTGAGCCGCAGGAACTCCGCGTCGCCTCCGGCGAGCCAGCCGCGCTCGGCGAACAACGCCAGCTCCGCCGGGAAGTCCTCGGCCGGCGAACCGCCGAACCGGGCACGGTAGTCGGCCAGCGGCATGCCCTCGGCCTGGAGCAGCGACTGCACCAGGTGCCGTCGGCGGGGCTCCGCGCCGCCCATCAGGTGGCCCACCTCGGCATGGTCGAAGTCCCGGGTGGCGACGTAGTCGTCGATGATGCCGCGCACCTCGGTGGCGTTCACCGCGTAGTCGAAGGAGTAGTGCAGCCGCGAGGTGTAGGAGCGGGCGCCGCAGCCCAGGCCGACCATGCCGTCGGTCTGGCAGGCGTACTCGCTCGCCCCGGCCTGGGGGGAGGCGGCGCGGCGGAACATCCGCATCGACACCTGCTGGTAGCCGTGGGCGAGCAGGTGGTCGCGGCCGGCCCGGTAGAGCGCGAGCCGGCGGGTGTCCCAGGCGGAGTGGCTCTCCTGCTCGCCGCGCCGGGCCAGTCCGGTCAGCGGGCGGACGTACAGCGGGTAGAGGTAGAGCTCCTCGGGCTGCCAGGCGAGCGCGGTGTCCAGCGAGCGGAGCCAGCTCGCCTCGGTCTGGCCGTCGATGCCGTAGATGAGGTCGATGTTGAGCACCGGGAACCCGGCGGCACGGATCCGGCCGAGCGCGGCCTCCACCTCGGCCCGCTTCTGCGGGCGGACGGCGGAGCGCGCCTCGGCGTCGTCGAAGGACTGCACGCCCAGGCTCAGCCGGGTGGTGCCCCGGGCGGCCAGCACCTCCAGCCGGTCGGCGGTCGCGGTGGCGGGCGAGGCCTCCACCGAGAGCGGCACCGCCCGCAGGTCGGCGCCCATCCGCCGCTCGGCGATGTCGCACAGCCGCTCCAGCTCGGCGGCCGTCAGATAGGTCGGGGTGCCGCCGCCGAACGCGGCCAGGGCGAACCGGGCCCCGTCGTCCAACGCGGAGCGCACCGCCGCGGCCTGGCGCTCCAGGGCGTCCAGGTAGGCCGTGGTCAGCCCCTCGGGGCTGCCGATCCGGGT
Organism: Kitasatospora sp. NPDC002543; assembly: GCF_053594915.1. Lineage (NCBI taxonomy): Bacteria > Bacillati > Actinomycetota > Actinomycetes > Kitasatosporales > Streptomycetaceae > Kitasatospora > Kitasatospora sp. NPDC002543. The sequence goes on from NZ_JBSFWR010000022.1 coordinate 42,900, forward strand.
GAACAGGTTGCAGAAGCCGCAGCGGACCTCGCAGAACGGTATGTGCAGGTAGAGCGAGAGCGCGTGCTGCGCCTCGCCGGCCCACAGTTCGCGCAGCGGCGGGCGCTCCGGCAGCGGGCGGTAGGCCGTCTTGTGCGGGTACGCGTAGACGTACGACTGGTACGGCGATTCGGGGCGCGGGGGTGCGGTGGTCATGCGCGCTCCCCGGAGGTCGCGGTGGCGCTCGCCGCTCGGGCGGGGAGCGTGAAGTGCGCGTACGGGACGGACCAGACCACCTCGTGGCCGATCCGGTGACCGGTGTAGCCGTCCTCGCCGTAGGCGGTGCCGTGGTCGGAGCAGACGATCGCGAAGCAGGGGCGGCGGGCGCTCATCGCGGCGAACAGTCGGCCGATGTGCGCGTCCACGTACTCCAGGGCGGCGGCGTGGCTCGCGCGGGAGTCCCCGTGCTCGCGGGTGGCTCCGGGCAGGTGGAACCAGTTCGGCTGGTGCAGCGCCGACACGTTCAGGAAGAGGAACAGCGGCTGTTCGGCGGACTGTCCGGCGGCGACCCGCTCGGCCCGGGCGACCTGCTCCTCGAAGGACGTCGGCGAGGCCACACCCAGCTCCGGCGCCCAGTGGCTCTCCTGGAAGAGGCCGGGCAGTACCGAACCCAGCGGGCCCTGCTTGTTGAAGAACCCGACGCCGCCGATGCACACCGTGCGGTACCCGGCGGCGGCCAGGGCCGTCGGCAGGTCGGGGGCGTCGAAGACCCAGGTGCGCGGGGCGGTGCTCTCGGAGCCGGCGAAGCGGGCCGCGAACAGGCGCGGGTGGGGGCCGTCCGGGGAGGCCGGCGTCGGCAGGAAACCGGCCAGGATCGCCTGGTGGGAGGCGTAGGTGAAGCTGCCGGGCGCGTGCCGGTGCTCCCAGCGGCCGTCGGGGAGGACGGCGGCGAGGTTCGGGATGCGGCCGGCGGCGGCCAGCTCCTCGGCGACGTCGAGGCGGAGCGTGTCGAGGGTGACGAGGAGGAGGTCGTGGGTGCCCACGACGGCGTTCATGTCGGGGGACGGGGCGGGAGTCCGGTGGTTCATCGAGCGGGTTCCGTGATCTGGTGGTCCGTCGCCGCGGGCGACGACGGGGAGGGGGCGGTGAGCGCGGCCAGTTGGGCGCCGTAGGTGTCGAGGCCCTCGGCGGGGCCGCCGGGCAGGCCGGTGAGGTTGGGGAGCAGGTCGCCGAAGGCGTTCACCTCGCCGACCAGGGCGCGCCGCCAGCCGGTCGTGGGCAGGACGTCGACGCCGACCATCGGTGAGCCGGGGAAACAGGCGGCCGCGCGCTCGGCCGTCTCCAGCAGGGTGGGCCAGGCCGGGCCCGCGGCCTCCCGGGCCAGCTCGACGCTGCCGCGGGCGCCGCCCAGGTGCAGGTTGGTCATCGGCCGGCCGCTGGTGCGCACCACGGCGTGGGTGGCCCGGCCGGCGACCACCACGACCCGTAGGTCCGCCGAGCGGCCGGACTGCGAGGCCTTCGGGATCCACTGCTCGACGTGCAGTCCGTCCGGTGCCAGGGCGTCGACGATCGTGGCGACCTCCCGCTCGGTGCGGTAGCGGCGCACCCGCAGCGAGTTGTGCAGCCGGCCGTCGGCCAGCTCGACCGAGGTGGTGGCCTGCAGCTGCCCGCGCGGCCCGAACTCCAGGGCGACCACCCCGGAGGCGGAGGAGCCGTGCGCCGGCTTGACGAAGACCCGGTGCAGGCCGGCGTCGGCGAGGCGCTCGCGCAGGTGGTCCCACCCGGCGACCTCGCCGCCCAGCGCCCTGGGCACCGGCACCCCGGCCCGGTCGAGCAGCGCGTGCGCCCGACGCTTGTCGAACATCACGCCGATCTCCTCCGGATCGCCGAGCAGCCGTACGCCGGGCCGGGCGGCGAGCGCGCGCAGTGCGGCCATGACCCCCGCGTACCAGGCGGCCGTGCCCTCGACCCTGGTGGGCGCGTAGCCGGGGCCGAGCGCCGGGCCGCGCAGCAGCCGGTCGACCTCCGGCTCCTCGCCGGGCGACTCGATGCGCAGCAGACCGGTCTCGGGCAGCCGGTAGCTGCCGCACAGCACGTCCAGCCAGGGCAGGACGGCGGGCTCGGGCAGCCCGGCGGCCCGGGCGGCGGCCGCGAACAGCGTCACCCGCCGGTGCCCCGGATTGCCGAGGACGGCCAACCGCACGGTCATCGCTTCCTTCCCCCGCCTACTCGGAGACCGAGACGTAGCGGTCGTCCTCGTCGTCCGGGTCGTCGCCCTCGGCGTCGCTGAGATCGAGCTCCACCCCGGACAGGGCCTCGCGCAGTCGCTCCTGCATCGCGTCGCTCAGGTAGTGGTGGTGCAGGTCGAGCTTGCGCAGATGGGTGAGCGGCTGGCCCTCCAGCAGGGCGGTGGCGCCCTCGTCGGAGAGCACGCCCATGGAGAGGTCGAGCGACTCCAACCGGGCGACCACCGGGGCGTGGGCGGCGGCGGCGGCGATCTCGTCCTGGATCTCGCTGTTGGCCAGCCCGAGGTGGCGCAGCCTCGGCAGCCGGGTGCCGTCCAGGAAGGGCGCCAGGTCGTCCGCCGTCGCGTCACCGCCGTACTCGTCCACGCCGAGCCAGAGGTCCAGGCGCTCCAGCGCGGGCAGTTCGGAGCCGGCCACCGCGCGCACCACCGTCGCCGGGAGGCCGCCGGACTCGAGGCGCAGGCTGCTCAGCCGGTCGTGCCGGACCGGCTCCAGGACGAGACCGCTCCCGCCGCGCACGGCCAGCGACCGCAGCCCGGGGAAGGCGTGCAGCAGCGGAGTGACGTCGGCCATCTCCATCCAGGAGATCTCGCACTCGTCGAAGGTCACCTCGCCGAGGAACAGCGCCTCCAGGGCGGGCAGGCGTGGTGCCTGGGCCGTGACGGCCTCGACCGCGGTGCGCACCGACGTGTAGCCGTCCTGCCACCAGGCGCCGATCACCACGGCGCGGACGCCGGCCGGGTCGACCTGTTCCAGGAAGGACTGCCAGAGCTGGACGAAGTCCTGCTTGGACCCGTACTCGAGGGACAGCCGCCAGGCGACGGCGCCCGCGGCGGGCCGCGGCCGGGCGTCGGCGGGCGTGAACTCGTGGATCGGCAGCTCGTGGAAGCGTTCGATGTGGCGGGAGACGGCCATGTCGGATCCTGATGGGTCGAGTGGTCGGACGGGGGCTGGACGGGGGTCGGACGGTCGGGAGGGCGCGTGCGGGAGGTGACGGTTACTCGGCCACGGCCACGTAGCGCCACCGGTCGTCGGGCTTGCCGGGCTCGGAGAGGTCGAGCTCGACCCCGGGCAGGGCCTGGCGCAGGCGCTGCTGCATCTCCTCGGTGAGGTAGTGGTGGTGCAGGTCGAGCTTGCGCAGGTGGGTCAGCGGCTGGCCCTCCAACAGGGCGGTGGCACCCTGGTCGGTCAGCACGCCCATGGAGAGGTTGAGCGACTCCAGCCGGGCGACGACCGGCGCGTGCGCCGCGGCGGCCGCGATGTCGTCCTCGAACTCGCTGTTCTGGAGGCCGAGGTGGCGCAGCGCGGGGAAGCGGGTGCCGTCCAGGAACGGGGCCAGGTCGTCGATCGTCGCGTCGCCGCCGTAGTTGTCCACGCCCAGCCAGAGCTCCAACCGCTCCAGGGCCGGGAAGTCGCAGCCGGCCACCGAGCGCACCACCGAACCCGGCAGCCCGCCCGCCTCGAAGCGCAGCGCCTCCAGCGCCTCGTGCCGCAGCGGCTCCAGGGCCAGACCGCCCTTGCCGTCCCAGTCCTGCGACGCGCCGCGCACCACCAGCTCGGCCAGCCGCGGGAAGGCCGTCAGCAGCGGCGTGATGTCGCACTGCTGGATCCAGGAGATCTCGCACTCCTCGTAGGTGATGTCGCCGACGAACAGCGCGCGCAGGGCGGGCAGCCGGCCGGCGGCGGCGACGATCGCCTCCATCGGCTCCTGGAAACCGTCCGGCTCCTCCGGGGCCCACTGGCCGATCACCAGCGCGGTGACCCGCTCGGTGTCGACGGCGCCCAGGAACCGCTCCCAGAGTTCGGCGAAGGTGACGTCGGACTCGTAGTCGAGACCGACCTTCCAGGCGACCGAGGCCGCGTCCGGCAGCCGGACGGCGCCGGGCCCGCCCTTCTCCTCGGCCGCCTCCGGAGCGTTCGCGAAGTCGAGGACGGGCAGGCCGTGGAACCGCTCGATGTGGTCGTTGACAGTCATGCGCTGCTCCTCCGGGGATCTGGGCCGAACAACTGTCTACCAGCCGGGACTGACAATCCGGTGGTCGGGTCGCCGCCCGGGCGCGTTGTCAGACCCTTGCTCTACGTTCTGGTCCTGGCTCCGGAGAGTGACCGCGGCAGGTGCGGTGGAGCCGTGGGTTCCGGCGTCCGCCGGGGTCCGGCCGTACGGCGAGGGAGGACTGATGTACCGCCAGGGCGATGTGCTGATCGTGCCGGTCGAGGAGAGCGCGGTGCCGCCGAGGGCGGCGGAGTCGGCCGTCCAGCCCCGGGACGCGCGGGGCCGGATGGTGCTCGCGCTGGGCGAGGTCACCGGGCACGCGCACGCCGTGGTCGGCCCCGGCGAACTGCGACGGGAGGCCGGGCCCTTCGGCGCGGGCTGGCTGCACCTGCCCGAGGGCGGCCGGGTGGTGCACGAGGAGCACGCGGCGATACCGCTGCCCAAGGGCTGGTACCGGGTGGTCCGCCAGCGTGAGTACGTCCCGGGCGCGGTGCGGATGGTCGCGGACTGAGTCCAGGACGCCCGCCGGGCCGGGGGCCGGAGGGCGGAGCGGGTACGAGGGCGGAGCGCGGCCGGGGCCGCGGCACGGAACGGGAACGGACGACCGGGCGGGGAGCCCGGCCGGGAACGGAGCAGGGATGGAGACGGTGATCCACGACGAGGTCCACGGCGGGGCGGCGCAGGCGCCCGCGCCGCCCGGGCCGGCCGAGGTGACGGCCCGTTGGCGGGCGGCCGCGGCGGCCACCGGGACGGGCGACCGGACGGAGGCCGAGCGCGCCGTCCGGGCCGCCTACCGGGCGGCCGGGCTGCCCGAACCCGCGGCGATCCGCTGGTTCGGCTCGCCGCTCGCCGCGACGGAGGCCGCGCTCGAACTGCGCGCCGCCGGAGCGGAGAGCGTCCGCGAGGCCGTGCGCACCCGGCCCTGGGAGGAGGCCCGGCGACGGGCCGTCGCACGGGTCGGTGCCACCGGGTGGGCGGGCCACTGGGCGCTCACCGGCGGAGAGCTCGGCCCGGTCACCACCCCGCTCGCCGACCGGCTGCGCAAGGCCGTGCTCGACCGGCTCGCCCCCGAGGCGGACCGGGAGGCGGATGTCGCCGTGGCCGAGGAGGCCCGGGCGCGGCGCACCACCGTCCGGCTGGCCCTGCTGGACGCCGTGCGGGGCCAGCACGACGCGCCGTGGTTCGCCGCCCTGGAGGCCGCCGGCTCGGTCGCCGACGCCGTCGCACCGATCGCCGAGCTGGCCCGGCAGGCCGGCTGGTGGTGGCCGTACCGGGAGGTGGCCCTGCTCAGCGAGCGGCCGACCGCCCTGCACCGTGACGAGGCGGGACGGCTCGACCGGGCGGACGGCCCCGCCCTGGAGTACGCCGACGGCTTCGCCCTGCACGCCTGGCGCGGCATGCCCGTCCCGCCGGAGTTCCTGGCCGGACTGGCCGAGGCGACGGTCGAGCGGATCCGCACCGAGGAGAACGCCGAGCTGCGGCGCGTCCTGCTGGAGCACTACGGCTACGAGCGCTACCTGGCCGACTCCGGAGCCGAGCCCGTCCACCGGGACGAGACCGGGGTGCTCTGGCGGATCGTCCTGCCCGACGACGAGCCGGTCGTGATGGTCGAGGTGGTCAACTCCACCCCCGAGCCGGACGGCACCCACCGCACCTACTGGTTGCGCGTCCCCCCGAGCACCCGCACCGCGCGCGCCGGGGTCGCCTGGACGTTCGGCATACCCGAGAGCGCCTACCACCCGCGGCGCGAGACCTGACCGATGACGCTTCCCGGCGTCCGGAGCAGGCACCCGAGCCGCGTGTGTTGACCCTTACCCCACGTCAGGCCGCACGGTGGGGGCGCAACGAACGCACGGACGATCGGAGGGACGCATGAGCTGGTCGGTGGGACAGGTCTCCGGCTTCGCCGGGGTCACGATCCGGACCTTGCACTACTACGACCGGTCCGGGCTGCTCTCGCCCAGTGAACGCAGCCCGGCCGGGTACCGGCTCTACAACGGGGCGGACCTCGCCAGACTCCAGCAGGTCCTCTTCTACCGGGAGCTCGGCTTCCCGCTCGACGAGATCGCCGAGATCCTGGCGGACCCGCAGGCCAACGCGCTCGACCACCTGCTGGCGAGACGCCGGGCGCTCACCGAGCAGATCACCCGGCTGCAGAAGCTGGTCGACGTCGCCGAGCGGGCCATCGAAGTCCGGCGCACCGGCGTCGAACTGACGCCGGAGGAGCGCTTCGAGGTCTTCGGGGACGTGGTCTTCGACCTCAGCTACGCGGCCGACGCCCACCTCAAGTGGGGCGAGCGGGGCAGCCACCAGGAGGCCCTGGCCCGTGCCGCCGGCCACTCCAAGGAGGATTGGCGGCAGCTGATGGCGGAGGCCGCCGAGTGGCGCGGCAGGCTGCTGGAGGCCTTCGACGGGGGGCTGCCGGTCGACGACCGCGCCGTCCTGGACCTCGCCGAGCAGCACCGGCAGCACATCACCCGGTGGTTCACGCCCTGCCCGCCGGAGATGCACTGCAGGATCGCCGACGACTACGAGGCGGACGCCCGCGCCTTCGCCCTCGTCGTCCCGCCGGCCGAGCAGCGCCCCGGCCTGGCCGGTTACCTCCGCGCGGCCATCGGCGCCAACGCCGAGCGGTGCGGCGGGACCGGCGACGAGGAGGCGGCCCGGTGAGGATCCTCGTCATGGCCGCCGGCTCCCACGGCGACGTCGCCCCCTACACCGGTCTCGGGGCGCACCTGCGCGACGCGGGGCACGAGGTGGTGCTCGCGGCGCCCGAGACCTTCCGCGAGCTGGTGGCCGGCAGCGGCCTCGACTTCCGCCCGCTCCCGGTCGATCCGCGCGGGGAGGGCACCCGGCCGACGGGCGGGCGCTCCGAACTGCTCGCACGGGCCGCGGCCTTCATCGGGCAACTGGGCGACGGGCTCGCGGACGCCGCGGCGCCCGGAGCCGATCTGCTCCTGCTGAGCACCACCACCGCGCCGCTGGGCTGGCACCTGGTGGAGGCCATGGGTGTCCCGAGCATGGGGGTCTACCTGCAACCCACGCTGCCGACACGGGAGTTCCCGCCCGTCGTCGGAGGTGCCCGCCCGCTGGGGAGCTGGGGGAACCGGGCGGCGGGAGCGCTCGGCCAGCGGGTCGTCGACCGTCTGCACGCCGAGGCCGCACGCCGGTTGCGGGCGCGGCTGGGCCTCCCCGCGCTCTCCCAGACCGCGCGCCGACGGGCGGTGGAGCGGGCGAACTGGCCGGTGCTGCACGGCTTCAGTCCGACCGTCGTACCGAGACCGGCCGACTGGCGGCAGGAACTGCGGGTGGTCGGCAACTGGTGGCCGCACGTGGCGGAGGACTACCGCCTCCCCACCGAGGTCGAGGACTTCCTGCGGGACGGGCCGCCGCCGGTGTTCATCGGGTTCGGCAGCATGGCGGCGGGTCAGGGGGAGCGGCTGAGCGCCCTGGCGGTTGAGGCGCTGCGGCGGGCGGGCGTCCGGGGTGTGGTGCAGGCCGGCTGGGCCGGGATCACCGGGGCGGGCGACGGTGTGCTGACGGTCGGCGAACTGCCCCACGCCCGACTGTTCCCGCGGATGGCGGCGGTGGTGCACCACGCGGGTGCGGGCACGGCGGCCGCGGCGCTGCGCGCGGGTGTGCCGAGCGTCCCGGTCCCGGTGACGGCGGACCAGCCGTTCTGGGCCGACCGGCTCACCCGGCTCGGAGCCGCCACCGCTCCGGTCCGGTTCGCCGAACTGACGGCCGACCGTCTGGCGGAGGCCATCCGCCAGGCCGTCGAGGAACAGCGGCTGCGGGCCCGGGCGCAGGGGGTGGCCCGCGCGATGGCGGGGGAGGACGGCGCGGGCCGGGTCGCGGAGGTGGTGGTGGCCATGGGCCGGTAGCGGAACCGCGGGTGGTCGGGCCTCGGGCCTGCCTGCCGGGGCAGGGCAGACCGACCCGAGCCCCGTTACGGGATGCGCGGGTGTCACACCGAGGGGAGTGCGGAGGCCGTCGGGCGCGGCGCGGACGTCAGGCGCGCAGGCCGTGCCGTCTGGTGTACACGAGGTGGAAGGCGAGCAGCGGAGCGGCGATCACCGGCAGGCTCAGGTTCATGGCCGCCGGGGCGGCGTCGACGGGAAGGAGGTATGCGAAGGAGACGGCGAGCGGGAGGAGGAGATTGATCAGCAGGGGTAACAGGACGGCGGCTCGGCGAGGGGAGGCGTGAAGGGGCACTTGGTCTCCTCGTTCCTGCTCGCGAAGGCGAACAGGGTGACCGGCTCAGGCCCGTAGGCGCGGGCGTCGAAGTCGTCCCCGGCGGACAGCCGGTTGGCGGCCGCATCGATCGCGGCGCGGATCGCCGTGGCCATAGCCAGGCCGTCAGCCGGTGTGTTCGTCAGCCGGCCGGGCCGTCAACCGGTCAGGCCCTGCGGGCGATCAGGACGGGCTGGAAGAAGCCGGTGTCGACGGGCTGCTCCCAGCGGGTGCCGGTCAGGCCCGCCTCGGCGGCGAAGGCGCTCAGCTGGTCCCGGGTGAGCGCCCAGTAGGTGGCGCGCCGGACGGCGACGTCCCACTGCCCGGCCTCGTCCGGCAGGAGTCGGAAAAGCTCCAGGTCGTACCGTTCCCCGTCCTCGTGCCACTGCCAGAGCTGGAAGAGGACGGACCGCCGGCCGCCGTGTTCGGCGGTCTGCGGCAGAGTGGAGGCGGGGCGGGTGCGGAGCAGTTCGTCGTACGGGCGGGTGGTGACCAGCAGCAGTCCACCGGGGCGCAGGACCCGTCGCATCTCGCCGAGTGCGGCGCGGACGTCCTCGGCCGTGAGCAGGTGGGGTAGCGCGTTGTCGGCGCAGACGACGACGTCGAAGTGCCTGTCAGGGAAGGGGAGTCCACGCATGTCGGCGGCGGTGACGGGCAGCCGGAGCCCGCGCGAGGCGGCCTCGGCGGCGGCGCGGGCGGCGGAGGCCGGACTCAGGTCGGTGCCGGTGACGCGGTGCCCGAGCGCGGTCAGACCGATCGCTTGGGTGCCGATGCCGCAGGCGCAGTCCAGCACCTCGGCGGGGCGGTCGCCGAGGCCGGCGCGGATCAGGGTGTCCAGCGCGGCGCCCTGGCGGGCGAGCGAGGCGTTCCAGTCGGGGTAGAGGAGGTGGTAGTCGTCGGCGAAATCGTCGTAGAAGCGGCCGAGTGCGGACTGGCTCATGGCGGCAGGGTCTCCTCGGGGGTCTGAGCAGCTGAGGGGGGTGCCGACCGGACCTGGGAATCGGCGGGCGGGCCAGGCGTTCCAGTCGGGGCGGGCAGGCGGGGCGGGCGAAGGCCGGCGGATCGCCGGACCGTCCGTCACAGCGCCATCCTCGCCCGCGGGTGCCACCGCGGAGTACCGGTTTTCGGGGCCGGGCCCCGCGGCCCGTTTCGCGGACCGGCGGCGCGGACGGGGATGCCGTCGCGACCGGGCAGCGTCGGAGTGCCGGCGCGCGATCGTGCCCGGGGACCGAGGGACGGAGGGGCCGGAAGACCGCTGCGGCCGAGGGCCGAGGGGTCGAGGGGTCGAGGGACCGGATGGTGCCGGGAAACGCGGTCGGGCCCGGGCGTGATGCCCGGGCCCGACGTTCAGCAACCCCTGGGGTTCCGGTGACGCGTCAGGGGGTGCGTTCCGGGTTGATGGTCCACTGCTGGTTGGCCTGCAAGCCGGGGCAGTTCCAGATGCCCAGGCGGGTGCCCTGGTCCGTCGCCCAGGCGGGCAGCTCCAGGCACCGGCCTCCGGGGTTCCCGGCGTCGACCGTTGCGGGCAGGTAGATGCGGCCGTCGGGTCGAACGCTCCACTTCTGGCCGGTGGCGCCCGTGCACGTCGAGAGGACGACGCGGGTTCCGTTGCCGAGGCCGTTGTCCTGGGTGGAGAGGCAGTAGCTGCCGGCGCGGACCGAGCCGTCGGTGGCGAAGTTGAAGCGCTGGTTGACCGAGTTCCAGCAGCCGTAGATGGCGACCTCGGCGCCGTTGCGGGGGCCGTTGACGGCGTCCATGCACTGCCAGCTCACGCTGTTGGGGTGGACGGAGACGCTGGCGTCTGCGTAGCCGAGGGATTGCCAGGCGTCGAACCCGTCGACCTTGCTCTTCGCGCCCGTGCCGCTCTTGCCGGGGAAGGCGGTGATGGCGTTGCTGTTGTTGATGGCCCAGAGGTCCGGGTAGCCGTCGTTGTTGAGGTCCGCCGCTCCGACGCGCGGCTGGGCCGAGACGGTCCAGTCGGCTCCGGTGAGGATGGGGACTCCGCTGCCCGGCTTGGTGAGGGCCGTGTAGTCGACGGTCGGGACGCCGTACTCGTCCTTCTTCCAGGTGATCGGGTAGGCGTAGATGTTGCCGTTGGTGCGGTGCCGGGCCCAGACGGTGGCCTGGTAGGTGGTGTCGGTGGTGCCGGGAACCGTGGTGGCGCCGTTGGCCGCTCCGGGGTTCAGGATCTCGTAGTCGGCCCAGGAGGCGCCGTCGACGGTGGGGATCAGTTTGGCGGTGTCGTCGACGTCGTCGGCGAGGCCCGGGGTGAGGAGGTACAGGCTGGTTCCGGAGGCGGTGGTCTCGACCGACAGGATGGAGGTGCGGGTCATCATGACGGTCTTGGAGGTGTCGACCGGGTCCTTCCCGACGGCCTGTCCCTCGGGGGTGCCGATGGCCACGGTCTGGACGGCGTTGGCCCAGTTGCCGTTGGCCTGCCAGTTCGGGCACGCGGCGTGGGTGTCGATGGTCTCGCACGTGCTGGGCCGGGTGACGACGCCCGGGGTGATGGTGTCGTAGCGTCCGGTGCCGTCGTTGGTGACGACGTAGAGGTACTTCTTGAGCTCCTGGTTCGTGGTGTTGTGCGCGATGATCTGGTCGACGGCCTGGCCGTCGCGCAGGGTGCCGTGGTGGCTGATCTGGTAGTCGGACCAGGTGACGCCGAACTCGCGGTTGCGGGGGGCGGCGGCGGCCGGTGCGGCGAGGGACGTGGACGGGTCCACGGTGCCGCCGATGATGCGCAGGTCGCCGTTCCGGTCGGGGGTGACGAGGTCGGGCTTCTGGTCGTTGTCCACGTCACCGAAGAGGGGCTGGGTGCCGGGCTTCCACGGGACGTAGAAGTTGTAGACGGCCGGCTGGCTGTAGTTGCCGGCGTTGTCCATGGCCCAGGCGTAGAGCGTGTTGGTGCCCCACTGGCGCGGCTGGAAGCCGTACGGCTGGCCGGGGGAGGAGGTTCCGCTCTGGCCGCAGCGCCAGCCGACGACCGGGGTCGGGTCGGTGCTCACCCGGACGCAGGCGATGCCCGAGGCCTGGAGGCCGGGGCCCGGTGCGGGGTCCTCGGCGTTGATGGAGAAGCTGCCCCAGTCGTTCATGTACTTGGCCGGGCTGGGGTTGGGGGTGCCGGAGGGCGGGAAGTCGGTCGAGCTGATGCTGACCCGCGGGTTGGTCTTGTCGACGCGGAAGTAGCACCAGGCGCTGTCGGGCGAGGTGAGGATCTCGTCCGTCGCGCGGGCGACCCAGCCGTACTGGTGGCCGTCGGACAGCGAGCCGACGCTGACCGACGGGCCGGGGTCGTTGTAGGTCCCTCCCCAGGAGCCCGGCACCGCACTGAAGTTGGGGTCGTTGTCGTCCCACATGTGGTAGCCGGTGTAGAGGTTCTGGCCGGCGGGGGACCAGCTGTTGGCGGTCAGCCAGATGGTCTGGTTGCTTCCGACCCAACCGGGGTTGTCCCAGGGGTGGGCGCCTCCGCTGCTGCACTCGGCGGTGCTGCCGTTGGCGGCGAAGCCCGGTGCGGGGCTGGTGCGCGGGTACCAGACGGTGGGGGTGATGTCGTAGGTGGTGGTGATGCTCGGGTTGTTGCCGATGTTGTGGCGGTAGCTCTTGTCCCACTCACTGCTCTGCGGGGCGATGCCGACGGTCCACCAGGGCCAGTGCTCGGCCGCCGCCTGCTTCATCATGCCGGTGACGTCGATGGCGAGCGGGCCGGTGCCGGTGAGCCACTGACCGTTGACCGCCGGGCAGTTCTCCATGACGAGGTTGCCGTTGGTGCCGCAGGGCTGGTCGTTCCAGCTGGTGTGCTCGTGGATGGGCCTGGGGGCCGAGTACACGACGAAGGGCGTGTTGGTGCCGGGGCTGGAGGCGCTGGTGACCTGGGCGTTGAGGACGGAGCTGGAGATCGTCGGAGGGCTCTGGGCGCCGTTCGGCACGGTGTAGAGGGCGGGGTTGATGCCGAACTGGAAGTAGGCGCGCTGGCGGCCCTCGGAGCCGCAGTCCAGGTTCGGGTCACTGCTGTGGTAGCCGCAGTACCCGGTGGCCAGGTTGGACTTCTTGTTGAAGTTCTCGGCCGTCTTGTGGTTCTCCTGGACCTCGACCGATCCCTGCACCGAGCTGGTGGCGGCGATCAGTGACGGATCCAGGTACCACGGTCCGCTGCCCGAGCCGAGGGAGTCCTGGTCCGGGGTCAGTTCGATGGCCGAGGCGGTGACCTTGGTGGCCATGGCCGCGACGTTCGCGCCGTCGCCCGGTTCTTCGGCGCTGGACGGGATGCCGGACGGTCCGCCCGCCGGTGCGGAGGAGGCCGCGGAAGGAGCGGCGGAAGGAACGGCCGAAGTTACGGCGGAAGGAACGGCGGAAGGAGCCGCGGCCAGGGCGGTGCGGGGCGTCGAGCGGGAAGAGCGTTCCGCCGGAGCGGCCGTCCCGGAGGCGGGCTTGCTGGAGTCCCACTGGAGCGGCGCCGGCGCGCGGAACCGTGCGGTGCCGCTCTCGTCGGCGACGGTGATGGCACCGCTCGCGTCGGAGGTCACGGTGAGGCCGTGCGCGGAGAGCGGGAACGTCAGGGACTTCAGGGCCGGGCTCTCGGCGGCCGCGCGGGTGCGGACGACGATTACGTCGCGCCAGCCGCCCTGGGGCAGTGAGGTCAGCTGGAGGTCGACGTCCGGCAGGACGTCGCGGTAGGTGGCGGTCGCCCCGTCGAGGACGGGCTTGGGCAGCGGGAACGGGGCGCCGATCGCCAGGCTCTTGCCGTCGTCGGTGGCCACGGTGGCCATCGGCCCGTCGCCTCCGCCCGAGAACGTCAGCTTGGTGCCGGCGACTGCCGGGCTGAGCGTGCCGTCGCCGTTCGGCCGCAGGGTGGGGTCCAGGTCGGCCCATGCGCCGTTCTGCCTGGTCCGTACCGCCTGGGCGTTGTCGGTGCTGGTCAACGTGCCGTCAGGGTTGGCCGTCGTCCTGGACGTCCCGGTGGTGAGGGCGTCGACGACGACCGGCTTGCGGGTGCTCTTCGCCTGGGCCCGGGCGTTGAGCACGGCCTGCTGTTCGTGGGTGCGGGCGGGGTCCGGGCCGTTGGGGACGACGGGCTTGATCCCGCCCGACGGGCCGTGGGGCGGTGTCGGGTCGGCTGCGGTGGCGGCGGGAGCGCCGAGCGACGCCAGGCCGAGGACGGTGGTGAGGGCGAACGTCGCGAGGCGTGCGGGAGCGCGCCGGGGCCTTCGGGCGCGTGTGCCGCCCGGTCGCCGTGACGAGGTGGAGTTCATGGGGGTGGTGCTGTTCCTTCGAGATGTCCGCTCCATGCGCGAGCGGTGTTCGGGACGGAACGATGCGCCGTGACCTGCGAAAACGTCAAACGCCGGGCGCCGTCGGTCCCATGTGCCCGAATTAAACCTATCTTAATGTAAGGATTTTATAAAGATCGCCCCAGTTGATGGGTGATCTGGTAAGAGCCCCCTCCGGCCGCCCTCTAGTGTCGCGCTCGAACCATGGCGTGGCCATGTCCGCATGACGTTGTGTCGATGAACTGAGAGGACCTCCTGTGGGGGTTTGGCCTGCCCGGATACGGGCCGCAAGAGAACGAGCGGGGGGCCGGTGGCACGCACCCGCGGTGGCGGCACTCCTCGCCCTGGCGATGACGGGAGCAGCGGTCCCGCCCGCGGCCGCGTGGACGTTCCCCACGCCGGAGGGCGAGGTCTGGACGCCTCCGACGACGCCGCTGGGCGAGAAGACGCCCACCGTCACCGGGCACGACGTGCGGCCGCCGGCCGCCACCCCGGCGAGCCGGCCCGAGGACTGGAAGCCGCAGCCGGCCCAGCCCGTGGTGACCGGCACCACGACGGTCACGGTCGGAGCCGACAGCGCCGAGGCGGAGGCCGCACGGAAGGCGACCGGCGGCGGGTCGCCCGCTTCCGGCGGGGCGACCGGCTCGAAGGCCGGCGACCTCGCGGTGACGGTCGCACCCGGAACCGGACACGGCGAGAGCGTGCACACCGTCACCGTCCAGGTCACCGACGCCGACAAGGGCCGGAAGGCCGGGAGCCCCGGCCCGCTGGTCGCACTGACCGATGCCGGGGGCCCGGCGGGCGGCGAGGGCCGCACGGCGAAGGTGACGCTCGACCTCAAGGCGCTCCAGGGCGCCGGATGGTCGGACCGGGCCGCGCTGGTCACGCTGCCCGCCTGCGCGCTGACCACCCCCGAGCGGGCCGAGTGCCGTACCAGGACACCGGTGGCCTCCACGATCGACGCCGCGGCGGGGAAGGTCACGGCGGACCTCGCACTTCCCGCCGCCCCGGCGGCGGCTCCCGGCCGGACCGGCGCCGTGAAGGCGTCGTACACCACCGGCGCCGTGAAGGAGCCGTACACCACCAGCGCCGTGAAGGAGCCGTACACCACCGGCGCCGTACCCGCCTCCGTCGGGGCGACGGATGCGGGCGGCCCGGTCGTGCTGGCGGCGGCGCCCTCGCCGTCCGGGGCCGGCGGCACCTACACCGCGACCCCGCTCTCCCCGTCCGCCGAGTGGTCGGCCGGGTCGAACGCGGGGAACTTCACCTACAGCTACCCGATCCAGCTGCCGCCCGCCCTCGCGGGCAGCGCGCCGACGGTGGCGCTGGGCTACAACTCGGCTGCGGTCGACGGCAAGACGTCCGCGACGAACTCCCAGTCCTCGTGGATCGGCGACGGCTGGGACTACGAGCCGGGCTTCATCGAGCGCTCCTACAAGAGCTGCGACAAGGCCGGCATCACCGGTTCGGCGGACCAGTGCTGGGGCGGCCAGAACGCCACCCTGTTCCTGGGGAACCACTCCGGCACCATCGTGCGCGACGACGCGAGCGGCGTGTGGCACCTCCAGGACGACGACGGCTCGAAGATCGAGCAGCTCACCGGGGCCCCCAGGGCGGCCGGCGACGTCGACCACCGGGACGCGGAGTACTGGCGGATCACCACGCCGGACGGCATCGAGTACTACTTCGGCCGCAACCACCTGCCCGGCGGTGACGGGAGCGACCCGGCCGCCAACTCCGTGCTGAGCGTGCCGGTGTACTCGCCGAACAGCGGCGACCCCTGCTACAACGCGGCCACGGGCAAGGCCTCGTGGTGCCAGATGGCCTGGCGCTGGCAGCTGGACTACGTGGTCGATCCCCACGGGAACCTGACGACGTACACCTACGCCACCGAAGGCAACAAGTACAACCGCGGCGGTGCCCAGAACTTCGGCGACGGCACCCTCACCGACTACCAGCGTGCCGTCTACCTCAAGGAGATCGGCTACGGGCAGCGCCTGGACGAGCAGAAGGCCGCCAAGGGGACCGCGAACCCCGCCGCCAAGGTGGTCTTCGGCACCACCGAGCGGTGCCAGCCGTCCGGAACGATCACCTGCACGGAGGCCCAGCGCACCGCCGCCAACGCGGACGCCTGGCCCGACGTGCCGATCGACCAGATCTGCTCCGGCACCGGCACCTGCGCCAACTACGCGCCGACCTACTTCACCACCAAGCGCCTGACGTCCGTCACCACCAAGGTGCTCGTCGACTCGGCGTACCGCGACGTCGACACCTGGGCGCTGTCCCAGTCGCTCGCCGACCCCGGCGACGGCACCAAGCGCACCCTGCGGTTGGACTCCGTCCAGCGCACGGGCTCGAACGGGCAGACGCCGGCCAGCGTGCCGGCCGTCCAGTTCACCTACGTGATGATGGCCAACCGGGTCGACGGCCTGGTGCCCGCGTCCCCGATGTTCATGCGGCCGCGCCTGCAGGGCGTCACCACCGAGACGGGCGGCCGCGTCAACGTCGTCTACACGAGCCCCGAGTGCTCGCGGGTCGACAAGCGGATGCCGGCGTCCGAGGACTCCAACACGATGGCCTGCATGCCGGTCAAGTGGTACCTGCCCGGCCAGTCCTCACCGGACCCGGTCAACGACTGGTTCAACAAGCCCCTCGTCAGGACCGTCACCGTCCAGGACCTGGTGTCCAGCCCCTCGACCGGCATGGTCACCGAGTACACCTACAACGGCGGGGCCGCCTGGCACCGCAACGACGCCGAGTTCATCGACCCCAAGACCCGTACCTGGAGCCAGTTCCGCGGCTACCAGTCGGTCACCACGACCAACGGCAACGCCGATCCCGGTGAGGCCCCGAAGACCCAGCGAACCGTCACCTACCTGCGCGGCATGGACGGCGACTACCTCGCCAACGGGACCCAGCGCAGCGTCCAGGTCGCCAGTCCGCTCGGCGGCAGCGTGACCGACAGCGACTGGCTCAGCGGACGGACCGTCGCCACCGAGGGCTTCGACAGGGCCGGCGGCACCGTCCAGACCGTCACCGGAAGCACCTACAACGGCCAGCAGACGACCGCGACCCACGTCCAGGGCGCGGGCGCGCCGAAGATCTACGCCCGGTACGGGTCCTCGGAGGTCACGGCGGCCACGAAGGCCAGGCTGGCGGACGGCAGCTGGCGCACCGTCTCCACCGTGACCACCAGCGACCCCGCCCACGGCAACCGCGTCACCAAGGTCGACGACAGGGGCGACGGCACCGCCGCCACCCCCGAGACCTGCACCGTGACCGACTACGTGACCGACCCCAACCCGCAGCGTTCCACGCTCGTCTCCGGCACGGTCACCGTCCAGGGCTCGTGCGACGCCGCTCCGACCGGGGCCAACACGGTGTCCGGCGGGCGGTTCCTCTACGACGGGAAGCCGTTCGGACAGGCCGGCGCCGCCGGCGACGTGACCGGCACCCAGGTGCTCGACCGCTACGACGCGAACGGGAACCCCGTCTACGCCGACAGCGGCGCCACGACCTACGACGGCTACGGGCGCGTCCTCACGACGTCGACGACCGACGGGTCCGCCTACGACCGCTCGGGCAACCAGGTCAACGGTCCGCAGAAGGCACGGGCGGTCACCACGACGGCCTTCACCCCGGCCACCGGCGCCCTGCCGACCCAGGTGAGCACGACCGGGCCGATGGGCACCGGCTGGACCACCACGGTCACCCAGGACCCGGCCAGGGGCTCGGTGCTGGCCAGCCGGGACGTCAACGACCGCGTGACCACCGCGCAGTTCGACGCGCTGGGCCGCGTCACCAAGGTGTGGGCGCCCGACCGGCCCACCGACCAGAACCCCAGCCAGAAGTTCACGTACAAGGTGAACGGCACCAGCGGGCCGTCCACGGTCACCACCGAGTCCATCCGGGAGGACAACGGGTACTCGGCGGTCGTCGACCTCCTCGACGGCCTGGCCCGGCCGCGGCAGAGCCAGCGCACCAGCGACGCCAAGCCGACCGGGCGCCTGATCACCGACACCGTGTACGACTCGCACGGCTGGGTGATCAAGACGTCCGCGCCGTACTACGAGGAGTCCTCGTTCCCCGGCGAGTCGGTCTTCGTGCCGTCCGGTGACGGGCAGGTGCCCGGTCAGACCTGGAACACCTACGACGGCCAGGGGCGCGTGGTGCGCACCGAGGCCCGTTCCTACGGCAACCTCCAGTGGAGCACCACGACCGCCTACCCGGGCGCGGACCGCACCGACGTGACGCCGCCCGCCGGGGCGAACCCGGCCTCGACCGTGACCGACGCCCGCGGGCGCACCGTCGCCACCTGGCAGTACCGCACCCCCACCGCGACCGGGAACGCCGCGGACGCGGACGTCACCAGCTACGCCTACACGAGTGCGGGCCTGGCCTCCCGGCGCACCGACAGCAGCGGCAACAGCTGGAGCTACACGTTCGACCTCCGCGGGCGGCAGGTCTCCGCCTCCGACCCGGACACCGGCACCAGCCGGACGTTCTACGACGCCGACTCCCGCGTCGACCACACCGTCGACGCCAGGGGCACGACCCTGGCCTACAGCTACGACCTGCTCGGGCGGAAGACCGGCCTGTTCGACGGCAGCGTCGCACCGGCGCACCAACTCGTCGGCTGGACGTACGACACGCTGCTCAAGGGGGAGCCGACCGCCTCGACCCGCTACGTCGGCGGAGCCTCCGGGTCGGCCTACACCAAGGCCGTCACCGGGTACGACACCGCGTACCGGCCGACCGGGAACTCCGTCACCGTTCCCGCTGCGGAGGGGGCGCTCGCCGGGACCTACACGGCGAGCAACAGCTACACCCCGGTGCTGGGCGCGCAGAAGACCCTGACCATTCCGGCGGCGGGCGGACTGCCCGCCGAGACGGTCAGTTACGGGCGGACCGTCACCGGCCTGCTCACCTCCTCGATGAGCCAGGGCAAGGCCGTGGTCGCCGCGATGGCGTACGACGCGCTCGCCCGTCCGACCCGCACCACGGTGGGCCAGTACGGCAGCCAGGTCGTGTCGACCCAGCAGTACGACTGGGCCACCGGAAGGGTGATCAACTCCTTCCTCGACCGCCAGCTCGGCACCACCTCCGTCGACCAGACCAGCTACACGTACCTCCCCTCGGGCCGGATCTCCTCCGTCACCGACGTCCAGGACGCCGCCGCGACCGACACCCAGTGCTTCGCCTACGACTACCTGGGACGGCTGACCGGCGCCTGGACCGACACCGGGGGCACGGCCACCACCGCGGACTGGACCGACAGTTCCGGGGTGGTGCACGGCACCGGGAGCTCCACCGCCGTCCCGGGCACCGGCGCCTGCCGGAACGCGTCGGGCCCCGCCGTCACCGGACCGGGCGCCAGCACGGTCGGAGGCCCCGCGCCCTACTGGAACACCTACTCCTACGACGCCACCGGCAACCGCACCGGCCTGGTCCAGCACGACATCACCGGCAACAGCGCCAACGACACCGTCACCACCCAGACCTTCGGAGCCGCGCGGGCCGTCAACACGGCCACCGGTTCCGCCGGTACGGGCGGCGCAACCGGCGGCCCGCACGCCCTGCTGACCTCCACCACGGCCGGGCCCGCAGGCGGCAGGACCGTCAGCTACCAGTACGACGCCAAGGGCCGCACCACCTCCGTCACCGACGCGGCGGGCACCACCACGCTGAGCTGGAACGGTGAGGACAGGCTCGACTCCCTCACCAAGGCCGGCCAGGCGGACGCCACCACCTACCTCTACGACGCGGACGGCAACCAGCTGATCCGCCGCAGTCCCGGCAGGACCACCCTGAACCTGCCGACCGACGAACTGGTCCTCGACACCGCCTCCGGCTCGATGACCAACACCCGCTCCATCGCCGCCCCCGGCGGTCTCACCTACACCCGCGTCACCGCCCCCATCGGCGGCGGACGGGTGCTCGTCCAGGCCTCCGATCCCCACGGCACCAACGGCGTGGAGATCAACACGACGGCCGGCCAGCCCGTCACCCGGCGCGGCACCGACCCCTTCGGCAACGCCCGCGGCACCCAGCCCGCGGCCGGCGCCTGGGCAGGGACCAAGGGGTTCGTCGGCGGAACCAAGGACGACACCACCGGCCTCACCAACCTCGGAGCACGCCAGTACGACCCCACCACGGGCCGGTTCATCAGCCCCGACCCGATCATCGACGCGGGCAGTCCACAGCAGTGGAACTCCTACGCCTACAGCAACAACGATCCGGTCAACCTGTCGGATCCGACCGGGAAGCTGCCGACCTCGGACCCGGGCTGGAGCATCGTCCGGGACCCCTCCTGGGGCGAGCAGATCCTGACCGACGGTGACTACGCCACGGACGAGCAGATCATCGCGGCCGGTCGTGACGACGGCACCAAGTTCAAGCCCGTGAGCGGGGTCAGCGGGAGGTTCGCCCAGATCCTGGCCCGGGACCAGAAGGCCGACGGGACCTGGGACTGCTGGCGCTGCGGCTACAACTTCTCCGACTCCAGGGACCTGAACGCCGGACACCGGATCATTCCCCGGAGCAAGGGCGGCAACCTGTCGGAATCGAACCTGTGCGTCGAGGGCTGGGCCTGCAACAGCAGTGCCCAGGACCGGGGACGGCCGAGCGCCGGCATGTCCTGCCGGGAACGCTACGCGTGCAACAGCGCCAAGCCGGCCAAGCCGTACCGGCTCAACCGGAACCGGAACTGGCTCTCGCGCGTCGCCGCGGCCCGCGGAGACCGGGGGAGCGTGTCCCTCGGCGGAGCCCTCGGTGCGGCCGGGCTGGCGGTCAGCGCGGTTGCGATCGTCGAGGACGTCAAGGCCGCCCCGCCGGGAGAGAAGGTGAGTACGGCGGTGGTCGACACCGCGACCTTCATCGGGGGTGTCGCCGGGAGCATCTACGGTGCCGAAACCGGCGCCGCCATCGGAACGATGATCATGCCAGGCGTCGGAACGGTGGTGGGTGGAGCCGTCGGAGCCGTCGTCGGCGGCGTCATCGGCAGTGGCATCGCGCGCAACACCGTCAAATCGATCAAGAAGTGGTTCTTCTAGCGTGACGGCACCCGCATGACGGGGTGACGACAGCACAGGGCCGGCCATCACGGACGTGATGGCCGGCCCTGTGCATTGCCGTCGGGCTTTCCCGTCGCGCCTTCCCCCGGGTGCTTTCCCCCGGGTGCCTTCCCGGGCGGGCGGGCGGCGGGGGAGGGGAGGCGGGTCGGTCGCGTGACTACGGATATCCGATGGCGTGCAACTGCGACGCCACTGCCGCGACGTCGCAGCCCGGGTTCAGAACCGCCGCGAACCGCTCGACCGGGCCCGCGAGGTCGAGCACACCGCGAACAGCCGCGGCGACCTCACCCGTCGGAGCGAGGCCGAGCCGCGGAACGTGGAAACCGGGTTCGAACCGCGTGAGTTCGTCGAGGATCACCGCAGCCCCGTCGGGGTCGGAGTGGGCCGGCGGGAACCGCAGGCCGGAACCCGTGTTCCACGACGGTTCCGAACGGGACCTCCACGTGCAGCTGGTGGCGAGGACGGCATCGTCGTCCAGGAACTCGGGAATCTCCGACAGGATCCACGAGAGGCTGTCCGGAACCTCGTCGAGGACTCCGGGCCAGGTCCGCATCGGGTCGGCGGCGTAGGGGCTCATCGGGGATTCGTGGTCGAACCCGATCAGCAAGGCGCCCTGCTCGCAGAAACCGATGAAGTAGCCGTCGCCACCGCCCTCCAGCACCGCGGCTTCCAGCCCGGGACGCCACAGCGGCTCGAACGAGTGCTCGCGCGCCCAGGCGTTCTCCGGCTCGCGGATGATGTCGAAGGCCGCGAGCGCGATGGAATGCCGTCGGAGCGCCTCCACGTCCGGCAGCAGCCGGGCCACATCGACGATCGAGGACAATGCGGGTCCCTTTCCGGAAGAGGTGGTCACGGCAGAAGGGGCGCCCGCACCCCGAGCGCCATCGCCTCGGCGGCGGCGGCGACGCGGGCGGCCTCCGTCGCGGGTGCCTGCGTGGTGACGACGACGCAGGAGTCCGCGGACAGCGTGGTGCGGATCAGTATCTGCCGCCACTCCGCGCCCTCGAATTCGTAGCCGAATTCGACGAGGTCGAGGCCTTCCGCGGACGCCTCGCGAACGACCCGCTGGCCGGGGGCGGCCATTGCGGAAAGGCGTTCCGCGTGACGCGCCCGGACGGGCCCCTGGATGTAGATCACCGAGGAATTGTCCCCGAAGAGATAGAACGGCGCGCTGTTGTCGCCCGGGGGCGGCGAATCAAGGGCGAATCCCGCGGGCCAGGGGCTCGAGTAGCTTGTCGTCTCGATCAGCCAGGCCTGCTGTGAACCGCCCTTCCCGACCTCGATGACGTCGTCCAGCGATCCGACTCCGACCAGGCGCGCCTCGACGTTGTCCGGGAACCCCTGGAGGTCGACCCCGCGGCGGGCGGAGCCCGGCGCGTGACGGGTCACGGAGAGATCGGATTCCGAACCTCCCGCCCGTTCGACAGTGTACGGGGATTTCGGTGTGATCGATACGCCGAATCCGGACAGGCGGGCGAAAGAGTGGGCCATTTTTCCTGGAATTTTCTTGTCGGGTTCGTCGCGGCTTGGAGCGGGCTGATTGTAGCAAGTCAAACGTGAGGGATATTCGGGCCTTCCTGGCGGTCCTCCCGGCGGCCTTCCCGGCCTTCCCGCCCGACTCGGCGGTGAGCCGCGCGGTCCGCGCGGTCCGCGCGGTCCGGGCGGTCCGGGCGGTCCGGGCGGTCCGGGCGGTCCGGCGGACGGCGGACGTGCCCGCGGGTGGCGGGCACATCCGCGACGTCGGCGGAGTGCGCCGGACCTCAGCTCTGTGCGACCAGGTCCAGGTACGCGTCGTGCCAGAGGTCCTCGTCGCCGTCCGGCAGGAGGAGCACGCGGTCCGGCCGCAAGGCTTCGATGGCGCCCGGGTCGTGGGTGACCATCACGATCGCGCCCGGGTAGGTGCCGACCGCCGCCAGGACCTCCGTGCGGGAGGCCGGGTCGAGGTTGTTGGTCGGTTCGTCGAGCAGCAGGACGTTGGCGCCGGAGTGCACCAGGGCGGCCAGGGCGAGGCGGGTCTTCTCGCCGCCGGACAGCACCCCGGCGGGCTTGTCGGCGTCGTCGCCCCGGAAGAGGAACGCGCCGAGCACGTGCCGGAGTTCGCCGTCCGTCAGACCGGGCGCGGCCGCCGCGAGGTTGTCCCGCACGCTGAGCGCCGGGTCCAGGGTGTCGTGCTCCTGGGCGAAGTAGCCGAGCCGCAGGCCGGTGCCGGGGACGACCCGGCCGGAGTCCGGGGTCTCCCGGCCGGCCAGGAGGCGCAGCAGGGTGGTCTTGCCGGCTCCGTTCAGGCCGAGCACGACCAGTCGGCTGCCGCGGTCCACGGCCAGGTCCAGGCCGGTCAGCACCGGTCGGCCTCCGTAGGACTTGGCGAGACTGATCGCGCCGAGCGGCATCCGGCCGCACGGGGCGGGCTCCGGCAGCCGGATCCGGGCGGTGCGTTCGGCCTGCCGGACGGGTTCGAGCTCGGCGAGCATCCGGTCGGCCCGCCGGGCCATGCTGCGGGCGGTGGTCGCGGTGGCGACGTTGGACCGCATCCGGTCGGCCTGGGCGTGCAGGCTCGCGGCCTTACGCTCGGCGTTGGCCCGCTCACGGGTCCGGCGGCGCTCGTCGGCGGCGCGCTGGGTGAGGTAGGCCTGCCAGCCGGTGTTGTGGACGTCGATCGTGGCCCGCTGCGGATCCAGGTGGAAGACCCGGTTGACGGTCTCCGCGAGCAGCCCCACGTCGTGGCTGATCAGTACGAGCCCGCCCTGGTGGGTGGCGAGGAAGCCGCGCAGCCAGGCGACGGAGTCGGCGTCCAGGTGGTTGGTCGGCTCGTCCAGCAGCAGGGTGCCGTGGTCCGCGAACAGGATGCGGGCCAGTTCGACCCGGCGGCGCTGACCGCCGGAGAGCGTGCCGACGGGGGAGTCCATCACCCGGGTGGGCAGGCCGAGGCCGGCCGCGACCCGGGCCGCCTCGGCCTCGGCGGCGTAGCCGCCCCGGGCCTGGAAGCCGGCCTCGGCCCGGACGTACGCGTCCATCGCCCGGCGTTCCTCGGCCGGCGATCCGGCCCGGGCCATCGCCGCCTCGGCGGCCCGCAGTGCGCGGACGGCGGCGTCCAGGCCGCGGGCGGACAGGATGCGGTCGGTGACGGTGACGGACGGGTCGGCGGCGCGGGAGTCCTGCGGGAGGTAGCCGACGGCTCCCGTCCGGGTGACGGTGCCGGCGGCGGGCGCCAGCTGCCCGGCCAGGGTGGCGAGCAGGGTGGTCTTGCCGGCGCCGTTGCGGCCGACCAGGCCGATCCGGTCGCCGGGGGCGACGTGCAGGGTGATGTCGGACAGCAGCAGGCGGGCACCGACGCGTACGTCGACACCACGGGTGGTGATCACGGGAGAACGCTCCGAAACGGCTAGCGGACAGACGGGTGGCGTGGAAGCGGGTCCGTCGGCTAGGAGATTCGGGGCGTGGACATGGGGGAACGGTAGCGCGCGGGGCGGGGCGGGCGCACCCGAATTAACGGGCACGGGCACGGGCACGGGGATGCGGGAGGCCGGGCGGCGGGGTTTCGGACACGGTCCGAGGCGGTTGGCGCACGGGGCCGCCTTGTCGTGGCCGCGGCGCCGTCGCTTGCATGTCCGCATGGCCCGACGCGACCTCGTACTCCTGACCGATCACAGCTCGACCGAGGGCAGTCGGCGGGTGCTCGCCGCCGCCGCGCGGACCCTGACCGGGCGGGAGCCCGTCCAGCTGGACGCCCGGCACTTCCTGGCCGGTGGCGGCGGCCGGATCGAGGCCGACGACGGGGGAGGGCTCCGCTTGGAGGCGGGTGGGCGCTCGGTGGTCGCCGACACGGTGATCGTCTACGAGGTCCCGCCGCACCGGCGCCGCGCGTTCGAGGGCTGCCAGCGGCGGCTGCGCGCCCTCGGCGCCCGCTCGCTGGGCACCGGCGCCGAGGCGTGGCGGGCGGCCACCGAGAGGGACCTCACCGCCGCCCGGTTCGCCCGGGACGGCGTGCCGCACCTGCCCGGCATCGCGCTCTCCGGGCCGAGCCCGGAGACCGCCGCCGACGCCTTCGCGGCCCTCGGCGGCGACGTCTGGGCCCGGCCCCGCGTCGGGACCGGCGGCGGCGACGTCTTCCACATCACCACCCGTGCCCAACTGGACGCCGTCGTACGGCATTTCGCTCGGGCCGGCGCGGACTGGCTGATCGTCCGTGACGCCCGGAACCTGCTCCCGGACGGGCGCCGCCACCAGTACCGGGTCGTGGTGCTGCAGGGGCGCGTGGTCCGGGTGGTCGAGCACGTCCAGGCGGATCCGGACGCACCCTGCGAGGAGAGCAGGGGCGCCGCCTGCACCCAGCTCGACTACACCGAACTGCCGGACGGGCTCGCGGAGTCGGCCGTCGCGGCGGCCGCCTCCCTGGGGCTCGACCTCGCCGCGGTGGACCTCGTGGCGGAGAGCGGCGGGGTGGTCTTCGAGGTCGACGTCCACCCCGCCTTCGGCCGGCGGGGGCTGGAGCAGGTGGCGCTGCCGTACGTCGCCGCGCACCTCGGCGAGCAGTTCCTCCGGGAGTGACGCCCGGGCCCCGTCAGGCCCGCAGGATCGCGGCGAGCACCGGTGGCCGGAACAGCAGCGACGGCGGCGCCACCAGCGACATCACCTCGTGGAACGCCGCGGTGACGGCCGGGTCCCGGGTGCTGGCGGCCAGCACCTTGTCGAAGAAGCGGTGCTGGAGCCCGACCGCGGCGCCGGCGGGCGCGCCGGTGGTGGCGCGGAAACGGGCGTCCTCGGCGCAGGAGATCATCCACGGGATCGCGGACGCGGTGGCGACGCCGCGCCGCGCGGTCCGCGTGGTGGCGTGCCCGATGCCGCCGTGCCGCTTCACGGCGCGGCGCAGCTCCCGGGCGCAGAACAGGGCGACGGTGACGCCCTGCCCGTACACCGGGTTGAAGGTGCCGGCGGCGTCGCCGACCACCACCAGACCGCCCGGGCAACTGCGCTCGTAGTGCCGGCGCACGCCCGGGCCGGGGTGGAAGCCGCGTACCTCGCCCGCCGGTTCGGCGTCCCGCAGCACCTCGTGGAGGAGCGGGTCGCGCAGCCGGCGCAGGTGCTCGGTGAACCCCTCCTCGCCGGCCCCCGGTTCGGCGCCGCGCATCCCGGCGAGGCTGACGATCCACCGGTCGCCCTCGACCGGCAGCAGCACGCCCATCCGCCGTTCGTCCGGGGCCTTGGTCTGGAGGTAGATCGCCCGGTCGCCGAGGTCGGCCCCGGCGGGCCGGTGGAAGAGCCGGGAGGCGTACGCGACACCCGCGTCCACCCGCTCCTCGGGGACCGGCGGGCAGCCCAGTTCGGCGAGCCACTTCGGCACCGAGGTCGACCGGCCGGCCGCGTCCACCACCAACTCCGCCGGTATCTCCCGCACTCCGCCGCGCTCCTGGCCGCGTTCGCGGACCCGAACCCCGGTGACCGCGGCCGCCGAGCCGAGCAGCCCGACCACGTCCGTCCCCTCCAGGAACTCGATCGCGGGGTGGGTGCGGACCCGGTCCAGCACGAGCTTGTCCAGCACCGGCCGGGTGCAGGAGAGGAAGGCCATCCGCGCCGGGTACTCGGCCAGCCAGCCGGCGGAGCAGAGCCACCTGACGTCCGAGGCGGTCACCCGCCGCGCGCCCGCGGCCGTCAGCTCCCGCTTGATGCCGGGCATCATCTCCTCCAGCAGCCGGTGTCCGGCCTCCAGGACGAGGTGCGCGTGCCGGCCCTGCGGCACCCCGGCCCGGAACTCGGCCTCCGCGGGGTACCGGTCCCGCTCGACCACGACGATCCGCTCGGCGAACCCGCGCAGCGCCCACGCGGCCGCCAGCCCCGCCAGTCCGCCGCCGATCACCACCGCCGTACCCCGCCCCGGGGCCCTGTCCGAAGAAGTCATGACACGTAGCGTAGTGGGGTGACCGCCGCTCCGTGATCGGTTCGCCCGGGTGAAAGGGCCTGACCGGCAGGTCCGTTGGCGTCGCGCGGGACGGCGCCCGGCGTACCGCGGAGCGAGGACGGAGCGAGGACAGAGCGTGGGCGGAGCGCGCAAGGGGTGCCGGAACGAGGGGTGGACACGGCCCGTGGCGCGGCCATGGTCGGAATCCGGGTCGTGCGGGTACTAGACTCGGCCGGGTTGTGCTGGCGCCTCTCCCGGTGCGCGAGCGCGCGGAGGCGAGGAGGTGAGAGCCGTGGAGTGCAGTAGTACGGGTCGAAGTCGGCCCCGCCCCCGGTTGTCCCGCACCACTCGCGGCCCCCGGCACACCTCCTCCCGTACGGCTCCCGCGCGGCACTGATCTCGTCCTCCCGGCGAGGCGCCGCCGGTCGCGCCGTGCGCGTGGCGGCCGGCCGGGCGCCTCCGGTCCGTCGTCCTCCGGTACGGCGGCCGGGCACCCACCCGTGGAGGTCTCCCGCCATGTCCGACTGGCGTGTGCGCGCCGTGCGCGCGAGCAAGCGTCCGTTCTCCCGTTCCGTCGTCCGGCCCGTGGACACCCAGCCGGCGCCCGAGCACTCGATGGACCCGCGCCCCGACCAGCCCGCCGAGCCGGTCACGCTGGAACGTTCCGTCGTGGACGCGGCGGTCTACCGGGACGGCCGCCGGATAGCGGCACCCACCGACCTCGCCGACATCTACCGCAACCTGCCCGGCCGGCCGGGCACGATGGCCTGGATCGGCCTGTACCGGCCCGCCGAGGCGCAGCTGCTGGAGGCCGCCGACCGGTTCAACCTGCACGAACTGGCCGTCGAGGACGCCATCGTCGCCCACCAGCGGCCGAAGCTGGAGCGCTACGGCGACACCCTGTTCGTGGTGCTGCGCGCCGCCCGCTACCTCGACGAGGCGGAGGAGGTCGACTTCGGCGAGATCCACCTCTTCGTCGGCCCCGACTTCGTGCTCACCGTCCGCCACTCCCAGGCCCCGGACCTGTCGGCGGTGCGCCGCCGCCTGGAGGACGACCCGGAGCTGCTCGCGCTCGGCCCGGAGGCGGTGCTGTACGCGGTGCTGGACGCCGTGGTCGACGGCTACGCGCCGGTGATCGCCGGCCTCCAGCACGACATCGACGAGATCGAGACCGAGGTGTTCGGCGGCGACCCGCAGGTCTCCCGCCGCATCTACGAGCTGTCCCGCGAGGTGATCGAGTTCCAGCGGGCCACCCGTCCGCTGCTGGAGATCATGAAGAGCCTGGAGGCGGGCTTCGGCAAGTACGGCACCGACGACGAGCTCCAGCGCTACCTGCGCGACGTCACCGACCACGCCACCTACGCCGCCGAGCGGGTGGACGGCTTCCGGCAGATGCTGCAGAACATCCTGACCGTCAACGCGACGCTGGTCTCGCAGCGGCAGAACGAGGAGATGAAGCAGCTCGCCGAGGCGGGGCACGCGCAGAACGACGAGATCAAGAAGATCTCCTCCTGGGCGGCCATCCTCTTCGCGCCGACGCTGATCGGCACGGTGTACGGGATGAACTTCGAGACGATGCCGGAGCTCAAGTGGGTCTTCGGCTACCCGTTCGCGATCGGGTTGATGGCGCTGGTGTGCACCGGGCTGTACCTGGTGTTCAAGAAGCGGGACTGGCTGTAGGCGGCGGCTCCGGGGCGGCTTCCTCGACGGGGCGCCCGTTCCTCACCGGGTGGTGACGACTCGGCGTCGGTCCATGCGCGAATCCGGGCCCTTCATCCGGTTCCTCGGCGCGCCCCGGCCGGCCGGGGTCGGCCCTGACCGGCCGACAGCAGCCGGTACTCGGCCTCCGGATCCCGCTGGCGCCGGTACTCGAGGTGCAGCCGGACGGTGCCGTCGGCTCCGGCCGGGAGGTCGAGCGGGCCCCGGCCGGCCGGGAGCGGCCGGGGCCGCGGCCACTGCTGGGCGAGGACGGCGAGCGCGGTGCCGTCCTCGCCGCGCAGTATCCAGGTGGCCCGGCCGCCGCCGATCAACGGCAGCCGGGGGCGGGGGAGTCCGAGTGCGGTGAGCGCGGCCGGGAGGCCCAGGCCGTCGGGGAGCGTGACGGCCTCGGTGTGCGGGGCGTCGGTGTCGTCGCCGGCCGAGACGCTGTCGCGGGTGAGGAGGATGCGCATGACGGGAGGATAGGCGGGAGCCGCGGAGGTGACCCGTGGGGATGGTGGCCGGGCCTCACCCGTGTGCCGGATTGACAAGCAGCCTTGCCGTACCGGCAAATGGCAGGCATGGCCGACGAAGAGTTCGAGAACGTCCTCACCACGGTGGGCCCGAGGCTGCGGGCGCTGCGCCGGGAACGCGGCACCACACTCGCCAAACTGGCCGCCGCCACCGGCATCTCGCTCAGCACGCTGTCGCGGCTGGAGTCCGGGCAGCGCAAGCCGACGCTGGAACTGCTGCTTCCGCTGGCCCGGGAGTACCGGGTGCCGCTGGACGAGCTGGTCGGCGCCCCGGCCACCGGCGACCCGCGGATCCACCCGCGCCCGGTGACCAGGAACGGCCAGACGATCGTCCCGCTCACCCGCCACCTGGGCGGCCTGCACGCCTACAAGCACATCGTGCCGCCGGGCCGGAACGCCGGGCCGGAGCTGGAGTTGAAGGTCCACGAGGGCTACGAGTGGCTGTACGTGCTGTCCGGACGGCTGCGGCTGGTGCTCGGCACCCACGACCTGGTGCTGGCGGCGGGTGAGGCCGCCGAGTTCGACACCCGCACCCCGCACGCCTTCGGCAACGCCGGGCCGCAGCCGGTGGAGTTCCTGAGCCTGTTCGGTCCGCAGGGCGAGCGCATCCACGTCAGGGCACGCCCGGGAACCTCTGTTCGGTAGGTTCGTTCCTGACAGGGGGTCTTCGTACCGGCTCCCGCCAGGCCGTCGGAGGGGCCGAGGAGATGAGTGTGCAGCAGAGCGCGGAGTCCGGTGAGAGCGGCGGAGCCGGGGAACGCGGGGAGGCCGGGCCGGAGCGCCGGGCGCGGCCGGGCGCGGGCACCGCGGTGACGGAGGGCGCGGGCGGCGCCGCTCCCGGGGCGGCCGGTGCTCCGGGGCAGTCCGAGGAGAAGGCCGGGCCTCCCCGGAAGAAGCGCCCGTTCTGGCAGGAGCTGCCGATCCTCGTGGTGATCGCGCTGCTGCTCTCCCTCGGAATCAAGACCTTCTTCGTGCAGGCCTTCTCCATTCCGTCCGGCTCGATGGAGCAGACCCTCGCGATCGGCGACCGGGTGCTGGTCGACAAGTTCACCCCCTGGTTCGGCGCCGAGCCCGAGCGCGGTGAGGTGGTGGTGTTCCGGGATCCGGGCGGTTGGCTGGAGGGTGTGCCGACCGACTCCGGCGGCTCCGTGTCGGGCACCGTCCAGAAGGTGCTGAGCACCGTCGGCCTGATGCCCTCGGCGGACGAGAAGGACCTGATCAAGCGGGTCATCGCGGTCGGCGGGGACACCGTCGACTGCGAGGCGGGCGCGCCGCTGAGGGTCAACGGGATGGCGCTGGACGAGCCGTACCTGTTCCCCGGCGCGACGCCCTGCGACGACGACCCGGTGGGCACCGTCACCGTGCCCAAGGGCAAGCTGTGGGTGATGGGCGACCACCGCAACAACTCGCGGGACTCCCGCTGGCACCACAACCAGACCGGCGACGGCTTCGTGCCGGTGGACAACGTGGTCGGCCGGGCCTTCGTGGTGGCCTGGCCGGTCTCGGACTGGTCCACCCTGCCCGTTCCGGGCACCTTCGACAAGGTGCCGGCCGGGGCGGCGGGCGCGGCCGGATCGCCGGTCGACGAGCCGCCGGCGCCGGCGGCCGCCGCACTGGCCGGGATCGTGCCGCTGGCCCTGTGGCAGCGGCGGCGGTCGGCGCGCGAGGCGGTGTCGGGCAGGGTGTCGGGGCGGAGGGCGCGCTGAGACCGCTTCGGTCCCGCCGGAGCCCGTCGAGGCCCGTGCGCCCCGTTCTCCCGGCTGCCGGCCGGGGCCGATCGTCTTCGACGGAATTCCTCCCACCGGTCTCTACACGCCTGTAGAGTTCGAGAGGTGAGCTGCACCCCCGGCCGCCGGGCCGCCCCGAGCGGGCGTCCGGCGGCCGGGTCCGGGTCGGGAGGCGGAGCCGTGATGGAGAGTCAGTGCAGTCCCGCGGGCGCCGCCGCTCCGGCAGGAGCGGAGCCGGCGGACCGGGACGTCCGATGGGTCTACCAGCCGGTCGAGGTGGACCTCGGGGGCGGAGCCTGGGCGCTCGGCCGGATCAGCGGCTGGTGGCAGGACGACACGGGGGAGCGCTGGTGCCGGCTGCGGATCGGCCGCAGCGGGCAGCCCGCGCTGTGGCAGCGGTTCGACCCGGCACGGGTGCTGCTGCTGCCGGTCTCCGGGCTCTGAACGGGCCGAGCGGAGAAATCCTGGCGGAACCGATCAGCGGGCCCTATCGTCCCTGGGAGCGACCGCTGACAGGCCTTTTAGCGACCGGGGACGACGTGACTTCGGAGATCTACTTCAGCAACAACTACCGCGACCTGTGCGAGCAGCACGGCACCGGCGCGGGCTTCCAGTTCGAGTTCTCCTGCTCCCGGTGCTCGGACACCTGGCGATCCGCCTTCGAGCCGTTCCGGACCGGTCAGATGGCCGGCTGGATAGGCAAGGGCGTCAGCGCGGCCTGGAACCTGATCGGCGGCAACGCCAACACCATCAGCAACGCCGCCGACGGGCTGGCCGGCCAGACCTGGGGCACCTCCCGGGACGCGGCCTTCCAACGGGCCATCGGCAACGCCCAGTCGCACTTCAACCGCTGTGCCCGGTGCACCCACTACGTCTGCGGGCGCTGCTTCGACCCGGCCCAGGGCCTGTGCCACACCTGCGCCCCGGACACCGCGGCCGAGGCGGTGGCGGCCCAGCGCCGCGGCCTCAACGACAGCGTCACCGAGCGCGCGTACAACGCCGGGCAGCAGTCCGGTGCCGGGTTCGACGTCAACACGCCGCGCCAGCTGGTCTGCCCGCAGTGCCACACCGAGACCCACGGCACGCCGTTCTGCCCGGGCTGCGGCTTCCGGCTGGCGCAGCCCGTCCAGTGCACGGGCTGTCAGCGGGACGTCCCGGACGGCGCCGCGTTCTGCCCGTCCTGCGGGACGAGGCGCTGACACCCCCTCGGCCACGCCGACGGCGGGGCGCCCCCGGAGCGATCGGCCCGGGAGCGTCCCGCCGTCGTGCGGGCGGGGGAGCGGCTCAGCCGTAGGAGAGGTTGGCGCAGGGGTCGTCGTCGGCCGAGCGGGCGCTGCCGCTGATGCTGCTGGGCAGCGGGGCCGGTGCGGTGGCGGCGCCGCCCGGGGCCGCCGCGGTGGGGCTCGCCGGGTTGGCGGCGGCGAAGTCGTGGCCGAGGACGACGCTGACGCCGCGGCCGCCGGGCTGGACGGTCGCACCGGGGAAGAGCTTGGCGACCGCTTCGGCGGCGGTGCGCTCGCCGCTGCCGTACTCGACGACGGTGGTGCCGCGGGGCTTGCCGGCGGCGTTGCCGACGGTGGTGACGGTGTAGCCGGCGCCCTTGACGGTCTCCGCGGCCCGGCCGCCGAGCCCGGTCTCACCGGTGCTGTTGAGCACGGAGACCTTCACCTCGGCGGCCTTGGCGTCCTGGGCGGGCGTCGGGGCGGTCTCGGCGGGGGCGGCGGGGGGAGTCGCGGCGGGGGTCGAGCCGGCGTCGGCCGGGGCGCTCGCGTCCTGGCCGTCTATGGTGCGATCGGCCTTGAGGGCCGCCCACAGCTGGTCCACGTCGGGGTGCACCAGGGCGACCCGGGGGCCCTCGTAACGCCAGGGCACGGTCAGGAACTTGATGTCGTGCAGGTCGACGTCCTTGAGTTCCATGGCGAAGGAGAGCAGCTTGGCGGCGGAGCCGAGGCCGGGGTCGACGGTCAGTGACTTGGTGGCGGCGTCGGCGAGCGGCAGCAGCGTGGTCGGGTCCATGCCGCGGGACTTGACCTCCTTGATGAGGGAGGAGAGGAAGGCCTGCTGACGCTTGGTGCGGCCGATGTCGGAGCCGTCGCCGATCCCGTGCCGCACCCGGACGTAGTCCAGCGCGGACTGGCCCTCGACCTTCTGCTTGCCCTTGGGGAAGATCAGCTTGCCCTTGCGGCCGAGGTTGGGGTTGAGGTCCCCCTCGTGGATGTCGGCGGGCAGGCAGACCTCGACGCCGCCGACCGCCTTGGTCATCGACGCGAAGCCGCTGAAGTCCACCACGATGGTGTGGTCGACGCGCAGGTTGGTCAGCTTCTCGACGGCGTTCTGGGTGCAGGCCGGGTTGCCCTGGTCGCTGTCGCCCACCGAGAAGGCGCTGTTGAACATCACATTGTTCTGCTCCTTGGTCCACTTGCCGTTCGGGAGCTTGCACGGCGGGATGGTGACCAGGGAGTCGCGGGGGATGGATATGCCGACGGCGTGCTTGTGGTCGGCGTAGACGTGCAGCAGGATCGCCGTGTCCGAACGGGCGCCGCCGTCCCCGCCGCCGCCCAGGTCGCTGTTGCCGTTGCCCCGGCTGTCCGAGCCGATCAGCAGGACGTTGACCGGGGTGCGCCCCTGGGCGTCCGGGGCCGCGGCCTCCGGGCGGTCCTTGCTGAGGGCGTCGCCGTCGAAGGTGCTGATGTTGCTGTTCAGCCGGTAGTAGAGGGCGCCGCCGCCGAGGATCGCCAGGGCGGTGCAGCCGGCCGTCACCCAGAGCACCTTCTCCTTGGTGCTGCGCTGGGGCTTCTTCCTGGCCCGGCTCGCCGGACGGCCGTCCGCTGTGCCCGTACTGTCCTGGTTCCGACCGGTTCTCCGGCCGGCCGCCCGTCGTCCGCCCGCCCGGTGCGGCGAATTCTCGGCCCCGGGGGAACTCTTGCGGCCAGACACGTCGTCATCCTCCACAGTTGCCACGCGCGCCCCCGTCGAAAGGCGGCGGGTTCGCGCGGCCCGGGGCCGGAGCCGATCCGGGCACGGCCCGTCGCTAAACTTTTACACCGCTGTAGAACTTCAGTGGAGCATACTAGGCGCGGATGGGAAAACCGGCTGGTCAGACCATGAGAAATTGGTCAGATCGGCCGGTCCGCGCTGCTCCCCACCCGTACGAGGAGCACGATGACTGATCGGATCGCACGTTCGATAGCCGGCGCCCTGGTGGCGCTGCTCGCCGCCGTCGGCCTCACCGCCGTGGCATCGGGCACGGCGGCGGTGGCCGCGCCCCGCACCGTCGCGGCCGCCGCCGCGAACCCGGGGACGCCCGACCCTGGCGCCCGGGCGGCGGGCATCACGGCAGCCGCGGCTGACGGCACGGAGGTCCGCACCGAGGCGCGCGCCGCCTCGGCCGCCGACGCCGCCCACCTCGCGGCCAAGGACGAGAAGAAGAAGAAGAAGGGTTTCTTCGCCAAACTGGGCAAGTTCCTGCTGGTCGTGGTCATCCTGATCATCCTGTTCGTCGTGCTGCTGATCGTCGGGATCATCTACGCGGCCAAGCGGATCTTCAGCCGCCGCAAGTAGCCGCCGGCCGTCCGCGGCCGGGGGCGACCACGGCCGGGGGCGATCACGGCCGCGAGCCACCGCGGCCGGACCCGGGCGTCGCCGCCGCCTCCCGGGCGGCGGGCCGGAACGACCGCCCGGGGCGGGCCACCTGACGGCGATTGGCCCTGGCCCGGGCGTCGGACCCGCCCCAAGGATGGGCGCCATGAGCGACTTCCACTCCCGCCAGGCCCCCGACTCCCGCCAGGCCCCCGACTCCCGCCGGGCCCCCGACGAGCTGCGCCCCGAGAGCCGGGTCGTCCACCCACCGCTCGCCGAGGTCACCGGCAGCCGTCCGTTGGGCGTCCCGCTGCACCAGGGCCACCTGTTCGCCTTCGACACCGGCGAGGCGCTCGCCGGGGCCCACGGGGGACCGGACGGCGCCTTCTTCTACAACCGCTTCGGCAACCCCACCGTCCGCTCGCTGGAACAGGCCGTCGCCGGGCTGGAGGGCGGCACCGGAGCCCTCGCCACCGCCTCCGGCATGGGCGCGATCAGCACCGCACTGCTCGCCCTGCTGCGCGCCGGCGACCACGTGATCGCCCAGCGCAGCCTGTACGGCGGCACCGTCGGCGCGCTGACCGACCTCACCGAGCGCTGGGGCGTCGAGGTGAGTTACGTGAGCGGCGACGACCCGGCGGAGGCGGCGGCCGCGCTGCGGCCCCGCACCCGGGTGCTGTTCCTGGAGACCGTCTCCAACCCCACCACCCGGGTCACCGACCTGCCCGGGCTGATCGCCGCGGCCCGGCGGGCCGGGGTGGTGAGCGTGGTGGACAACACCTTCGCGACGCCGCTGCTGTGCCGCCCGATCGAACACGGCGCGGACATCGTCATCCACTCCGTGACCAAGTACCTCGGCGGGCACTCGGACGTCCTCGGCGGAATCGCCGTGTTCGCCGACCCCGAACTGCGCGACCGGGTCTGGCGGCGCTCGCTCGAACTCGGCGCCTCCGCCGACCCGTTCGCCGCCTGGCTGACCCTGCGCGGCATGCAGACCCTGGCCCTGCGGGTCCGCCGCCAGTGCGAGACCGCACTGGACCTGGCCGGCCGGCTCGCCGACCACCCCTCCGTCACCGCCGTCCACTACCCGGGCCTGCCCACCCACCCCGACCACGAACGCGCCCGCCGCCTGCTGCCCGACGGCCACGGCGGCGTCCTGGCCTTCGACCTGGCCGGCGGCCGGGAGGCGGCCGCGACGTTCACCGAGTCCGTCCGGCTCGCCTCGCTGGCCCCGTCCCTGGGCGACGTGCACACCCTGGTGCTGCACCCGGCCAGTACCTCCCACCGGCAGCTGTCGGACGGGGAGTTGGCGGCGGTCGGCATCGGCCCGGGGACGGTGCGGGTGTCGGTGGGCATCGAGCACCCGGAGGACATCTGGGCGGACGTGCGGCGGGCGCTGGCGAAGGTGTGAGCCCGGGGCGCGGGGAGCCGCCGGCCGGCGGACACCGGAGCGCCGCACCCGGGGCCGGGGACGGCGCGCCCCGGCGGCCCCCTCAGCGCTGCCGGGGGCGCGCCGCCAGGAGGGCGATGTCGTCCTCGGCGGTGGCCGGGGCCGGGGCGAGGGAGCGGAGGAGGGCGTCGAGCAGCTCGTCGAGGACCCCGGTGGCGGGCAGCCGCAGCGCCGCGAGCCGCTCCAGGGAGACGTCGATGTCCTCGCCCCGGCGCTCGACCAGGCCGTCGGTGTAGAGCAGCAGGGTCTGGCCGGGGACGAGCGGGTGGGAGGTCTGTTCGTAGCCGCCGAGGCCGGTGCCGAGCGGCGGGCCGGTGGGGACGCGCAGCAGCTCGGTCGGACGGCCGGGGGCGATCAGGGCGGGCGGCAGGTGGCCCGCGCTGGAGAGGGTCCAGCGGCCGCGGCCCGGGTCGGCGAGGGCCAGCAGGCAGGTCGCCGGGCGGGCGGAGTCGTCGGCCGAGACGATGTCGTCGAGCTGACGCAGGATCCGGTGCGGGGGCAGGTCCATACCGGCGAGGTCGCGCAGCGCGGAGCGGTAGTGGGTCATGTCGACGGCGGCCTCGACGCCGTGGCCCATGACGTCGCCCATCGCCAGCAGGGTGCGCCCGAACGGCAGCCGGACCGTCTCGAACCAGTCGCCGCCGACCACCGAGGTGCTCCCGGAGGGCAGGTAGCGGGAGGCGAGGGCGAGGTTCTGGTGCGGATTTCCGGGCTCGCTGAGCAGCGCGCGCTGGAGTTCCAGGGCGATGCCCTGGGAGCGGGCGAAGCGGCGGGCGTTGTCGAGGGCGGTGGCGGCGCGGGCGGCGAGGTCGCCGAACAGGGCGGCCTCGTCCGGGGTGAAGGCCGGGCCGGCGGCGGTGCGTCCGAGGGTGAGCAGCCCGATCAGGCGGCCCCGGGCGGCCATCGGCAGCACCAGCAGCGAGGCCGTCCCGGGCGGGCAGGAGTCCTCGGGCCCGGGCTCGGTGAGCACGGCGACGCCGCCGGCCAGGCTGCGGGCGGCAGCCGAGCCCTCCCCGTGGCGAATCGATTCGCCGGGCCGGGGCAGCGCGGCGAGGGCCGAGGCCGGCAGGGGCGGTGCGGACCGGGCGCCGGCGCGGTGCAGCCGCTGGGGCACGCCGTGCCCGGCCCGGGTGGGTTCGGCCTCGGGCGGCAGCACGTCCACGGTGGCGAACTCGGCGAGCCGGGGCACGGCGAAGGCCGCGAGCTCGTCGCCGGTGGTGCCGAGGTCGAGGGTGGTGCCGATCCGCTCGGCGGCGGCGTCGAGCAGGGCGAGCCGGGCCCGGGCCTGCTCCAGCAGGCGCAGCTGCTCGCGGGCCGGGTCGGGGTCGTCCAGCACGACGACGATCACCCCGGTGGTCCGCCCGGAGCGCCGCAGCGCCCGGTAGCGCACCCGCAGGCCGGGCGGCACGGGGGCGCCCGCGCCGTCCGGGCCTCCGGTGGCCTGCTCGCGGGCGAGCCCGTCGGCGAGGACCCGGCGCAGGACGCCGAGGGCCCCGGCGAACGCGGTGGTCCCGGCGGCCCGGCCGAGCAGGTCCGCGCGGCGCAGACCGGTGGCGGTGGTGAAGGCCGCGTTCAGGTACTGCCAGCGCAGCCGCTCGTCGAGCAGGGCCACACCGACCGGGGCGGCGGCCAGCACCTCACGGAGCCGCTCCGGGTCGTCGCCGCCGTCACCCCCGCCGTCGCCTCCGGCGATCACGCCGAGCCGGGCGGCGAGGGCCGCCGCGGTCGCCGCCAGGGACCGGGAGTCCGGTGTCGCGGACCGCGGACCCTCTGCTCGGTTGCCGTGCCGGAAGTGCATGAGCCCATGATCACGCGCCCGGGCGCGGCACGCCCACCAGTGGGTGGAACGTTGACTCACCGGGGACGGTGCTGTAACGGAGCGTGCGGCGGAACCGGTGCGGCGTGCTCCGTGCGGCCGTCCACGGTGTCGTCGCGAGGCCGCCGTGGGTCCACCGCGGGTCCACCGCCGGGCGGTTCGGACACGGCCGGTGGACGCCGGATGATCACCGGTCATACTTGGGCGGCGGCGCCCGACCCCGGGCGCGGCGGGCCGGGGCCGGACCGCCCGGCCGTACGATCCGACCCGCGCCCGAAGACCCAGACCGGAGGAACCCGATGAGCGCCCACCAGCCGACCAGTCGCCCGGCGGCAGGGGCCCGCGGGGTGCCGTGGAACCGGCAGCGGCTGCGCAGCAACAACGAGTGGCTGCTGCTGGAGCTGCTGCGCACCGGCGGCGGCTCCTCGCGCGCCCAGCTGGCCCGGGACACCGGCCTGTCCAAGCCGACCGTCTCGGCCGCGCTGGCCGAGCTGGAGCGGGCCGGGCTGGTGCGGGAGGCCGGGCGACTGGCCCCGGAGCGCGGCCGCACCGCGGTGCTGTACGAGGTCGACCCGACGGCCGGGCACGTGCTCGGTGTGGACATCGGCCGGGCCCGGCTGCGGATGGCGGTGGCGGACCTGGCCGGCACGGTGGTCGCCCGCCGGGACGTGGCCAACCGGGGCCGCTCGGCGGACGCCGTCGCGGACGCCGTGGTCGCCGCCGCGCACGAGGCGATCGCGGAGGCGGGCCTCACCGCGGGGGACATCGTGCACGCGGTGATCGGCACCCCGGGGGTGTGGGACGAGCAGCGGCGCGGCGTGCGCTACGCCAGCAGCCTGCCCGGCTGGGGCAGACCGGGACTGTTCGACCGGATAGGGGAGGGGCTGGGGACGGCCGTCTCGGTGGCCAACGACGCCAACCTGGCGGCGCTCGGCGAGTACACCCTCGGAGCCGGGACGGGCAGCCGGATGTTCGCCTACCTGCTCGTCGGCACCGGTCTCGGGCTGGGCGTGGTGAAGGACGGCGAACTGCTGCTCGGCGCGCACGGCGCGCTGGGCGAGATCGGCCTGGTCCCGCTGTCCGGGCGGGCCGACGAGCCGACCGCGACCCTCGAGCAGGAGGCCGCCGCGGACGCGGTGGTGCGCGCCGCCCGGGACTTCGGGCTGGACGGCGAGAGCACCGGGCCGCGCCGGCTGACGGCGAAGCAGGTGTTCGAACGGGCCAGGGCCGGGGAGGCCGCGGCGGTCCGGGCGGTGGAACGGGAGGCCGAGCGGCTCGCCTACACGGTGGCCGTGCTGTCGGCCGTCCTGGACCCGGACCTGGTGGTGCTGGGCGGCGGGATCGGCAGCAGCGCGGACCTGCTCCTGGAGCCGCTGGAGCAGGCCCTGCACCGGCTCGCCCCGATGCGTCCGACGCTCGCGCCGAGCCTCCTGGGGGAGGAGGCGGTGCTCCTCGGCGCGGTCGCCACGGCGCTGGAGACCGCCCGTCCCGAGGTGTTCGAACGCCGGACGGCGGGACTGCGCTGACGGGCCGGTCGTCCCGGTCGTCCTGGTCGTCCTGGTCGTCCCGGTCCTCCCGGCCGGTCGTCTCGGCCGGTCGTTTCGGCCGGTCGGCCGGACGGCCCTGGTGGGATCAGCCGGTGGCCAGGGTCAGCCCGTAGGCGCCGAGGATCGGGTTGACCGGTTGGAAGTACGTCTCCCCGCCCGAGGCGCAGTCGCCGGAGCCGCCGGAGGTCACCCCCTGGGCCTGGTCGCCGGAGATGAACGACCCGCCGGAGTCTCCGGGTTCGGCGCAGACGGTGGTGCGGGTGACGCCGTAGACGCTGCCCTCCTGGTAGGTGACGGTGGCGTTCTGCTCCTCGACGGTGCCGCAGTGCCAGCCGGTGGTGGAGCCGGAGCGGCAGACCGAGCCGCCGACCGTCTGCTCGGTCGAGCCGGCCACCGTCACCGTGCCGCCCGCGTAGTCGTCCACCTGCGGCCGGGCGTACCAGCCGGGGCCGGCCGCGACCCAGGAGTAGTCGTTGCCGGGGAAGGTCGAGCCCTGGAAGGTGCCGATCGAACTGCCGTCGGCGGCGGTTGCGTTGGAGCCCGGTTGGCCGCAGTGACCGGCGCTGACGAAGCCCGGTCGGCCGTTTCGGGTGACGGGGAAGCCGATCGAGCAGCGGGCGGCGTTGTCGATGTAGTACGCGTCCCCGCCGCGCAGGTCGGCGAGCGGCCTGGGTGCGGCGGTGGCGCGTTCGATCCGGACCAGTGAGCGGTCCGCGCCGGAGTCCCGGAGGAACGCTCCGGTACGGGCGGCGTCGGTGGACCGCAGGACGACGGCGTTGGTCCGGACGTCCACGTACCAGAGCGGGGTGGCGCCGGGGGTGGCGGCCGCGGCGGCCCGGTCGAGTGCCTCCTTGGCCCGGGTCAGTTCGGCGAGGGAGTGCCGGACGACGGTGGCCCGGCCGCCGTGGGCGGTGACGGTGCGGGCGGCCGAGGCGTCGGTGGTGGCGACCACCAGGGTGGCGTCCGGCCCGTCGAGCCAGGCCCCGCCCCAGCGCTCGCCCAGCGCCCGGGCGAGCGCCGAGCGGACCTCGGCGGCCCGGCCCTCGCGGGCGAGCCGGTCGGCGGCGGCCTGTGGGGAGAGCCCGAGGTCGCGCTCCAGCGCGGGCAGCAGCGCGGCCGGAACGGCGGCCGCACGGGTGGGGGCGGCGAGCGCGGCGGCCGTCGACGGGTCGTCAGCGGGCGCGCCGACGGCGGGGGCGGCGGTGAGGGCGGCGGTCGTCAGGGCGGCGGCGGCCGCCAGGGCGCGGATGCGGAGCACGGGGATCTCCTCGATCGGCGTGGGGGTTGCCGGAACCGTAGCCATCCGGTCGATGTGATCGGAACACGTCATATTGCCCCGCGCTTCGGCGCTATCGGGCGGTGGTAGGAGGGGGCGGGCGGCGGCAGGGTGGCGGCAGGGCGGCGCGGGACGCGCGACGCCCGGTGACCGGAAGGTCTCGATCCGCCAACGAGTGGGGGTTCGGTGGACGGTACGTGTGCGACTCCTGCTTGAATCGCACGACTCGTCCAAACGGAACGGAGCGTTCTCGTCCCATGTCTTCACGGATACCCGGTCGCCGCAGGGCCGGCCTGGCCGGACTCGCCGGACTCGTCCTCACCGTCGGCCTGGCGCTGACCGGTTGCGACCCGTCGGCGGCCGACGGCGGTGCCACGGCCTCGGCCGCGCCGAGCGCCGCCGCCACCACGGCCCCGGTCGTCACCCCGCCGGCCCAGCCGGCGCCCGCGGCACCGGTCACCACGCCCCCGGCGCCGCCGG
Organism: Kitasatospora sp. NPDC002543; assembly: GCF_053594915.1. Taxonomy (NCBI): domain Bacteria; kingdom Bacillati; phylum Actinomycetota; class Actinomycetes; order Kitasatosporales; family Streptomycetaceae; genus Kitasatospora; species Kitasatospora sp. NPDC002543. The sequence continues at coordinate 83,693 of NZ_JBSFWR010000022.1, forward strand.
CCCAGCCCAGCGCCCCCGCGCAGCCGCCCGCGACCAAGGCGCCGCAGCCCAAGGTGACCACCGCCAAGCCGCCCACCGACCCGGAGCCCCCCGCGGCGGCCGGCGCCGGCTGCGACATCCGCTCGAACGCGGGCAACTGCTACGAGGCCGGACAGTTCTGCCGCAACGCGGACCTGGGCAAGAGCACCCATGACGCCGCCGGCCGGGTGATCTCCTGCCGGATGGTCAGCGGGAAGCCGCACTGGCAGGCGTGAGGCCCGCTCGGCCCCGGGGCGGTTCGCCGCCGGGAACGGTCTGGTCCTGAGCTGACCCGGTCCCGGGGCGGACTCGGGACCGGGACGGTTCGGCTCCGGGGCGGTTCGGTTCCGGGGAGGTTCGGTTCCTGGGGGCCCTGGGCGGTTCGGCTCCGGGACGGTCCGGTCTCAGGCGTCGATGACGCCCAGGGTGTCCCAGAACAGGTGCTCGTAGGCCTGGAGCAGCAGTCCGTGCTGGTGCGCGGCGGCCAGGGTCGGCTCGTCCAGCCGGTCCGGGCCCAGCGCGTCCGCGGCCTGCTGCTCCAGCTCGGGCGCGGGCTGGGCGAAGAAGTCGAAGAAGGCGCAGGACTCGTCGGAGAAGCCGTACTGGTGGCGCAGCGCCTGTGCGATCGTGGCGCAATAGCCGCCCCAGGCGGCGAAGTTGGTGACCAGGGCGGCGGCCGTGGCGGCGGGCTCGCCGTTCAGGGCGAGCCAGGCGAGGTAGTGGGGGTAGGCCTGGCAGCCGGGCAGCGGCGGGCGGTCCTCCAGTGCGCCGCGGTCGAGGCCGACGGCGGCGCCGAGCGCGGGCAGGGTGCGCAGCGCGGCGCTCTCGCCCTCGGCCAGGACGGCGAACCAGGCGCTGACCGGTCGGTCCGCGCAGCGGCTCGCGAGCAGCAGCAGGCTGCGGCGGTCGGAGCGGATGATCCGGAGCTGCTGGGCGGCGAGTTCGGCCAGCGCGGAGCGCGGTGCGGTGCCGTCGGCGAGCGCGGCGACCAGCGCCGGGGCGGTGTCGCCGGGCGCCAGTGCGGCGCGCAGGTCCTGGATCTGGTCGAGGATCGGGTGGTTCACCGGTACCTCCGGGGTGCGGTTCGGTCCGGTGCCATTCCTACCGCCTGGTGGGGCTGGTGCGGCGGCGACAGGCCGGGCCCGCGGCCCCGGCGACGGGACGGTAGCCCCGGGGCGGCAGCGTGCTCCCGGCCGCGGGTCGGTGGGCCCGGGCCGGGAGCCGGTGGAGCGGGCGACGGGGAGTGCCCCCGGGCGTCAGGATCCGGCGCAGGCCTTCCCGATGTCGCCGGCGGCGTCCGCGATCGGCTTGAAGTCGGGCTGCTTGTGCTTGGAAGCCTGGTCGATGGCGGTGCTGACGGCCTTGGAGAGCCGGTCCGCGGCCGCGTCGATCTTGTCCCCGCCGTCCTGGCGGATCTTCTTGGCGTCGTCGGCGACCTTCTTCAGGGCCTCGATGGTGTGGTTGCGGCGGTTCTCGTCGGCGAGCTGGCCGACGTTGGTCGCCGAGTCCGTGAGGTCCTGGACGTCGCCGGTGAGGCTGATCGCCAGTTTCCCGCAGTCCAGGGCCTTGTCGGCGTCGCACGCGGTGAGCAGTGGGGCCGCGAGGAGCAGCGCGAGCGTGGTCGCGGCCAGGCGGTACGGCTTCCTTGTCATGTATCTATCCCTCCCGTCGTACTCAACGCCGGTCCGCCGTGCGGTGGTTCCGGAAGCGCGGGTGAACCTTTGGGAAAGTCTTTGCCCTTTGCTCAGAAAGGGGGCTGCCGTTCCATCAGGTGCCGGTCCGGACTACCGGGAGGCGGGCCCGGACAGGTCGCGCACCAGACGGGCGATGGTCGGGACGGCCACCGCGTGGGCATCGGCCGCCCGCAGCACGGCGCCGCCGATGGCGTCCAGCTCGGTGGGCCGGCCGGCCTCCACGTCGCGCTGCATCGAGGACTTCATCGCCCCGGGGACGCGGTCGAAGGAGGCGAGCAGGGCCTGCGCGTCCGCCGGAGCGCCGACCGCCCGCGCGACGGCGGTGATCTCGTTCAGCACGGCGAGGAGTTCGGCCCGGTGCTCGCCGCGCACGGTGCCGACCGCGCTCGCGTGGCGGGTGGTGAGCAGCGCGAACGGCGCGAGGAAGGAGAGCTTGCTCCACAGCATCGCCGTCTCGTCCTCGCGCAGCGCGACGTCCAGCCCGGCGTGCCGGAGCCGCTCGGCGAACTCGGTTACAGGGGCGGCGGGTTCGGCGCCCGCGCCGAGTTCGACGGTGGCGAAGGGGCTGGTGTGCTCGATCCGCCCGGGCGCCGTGCGGGCCGTCTCGACCCGGATCGTGCCGGCCACCACCCGGCCGGCCGGGTAGCGCTCGCGCAACAGCGCCATGTGGTCCAGGCCGTTGAGCAGCGGCACCACGATCCCGGTGCCGAGCGCCTGCGCGGGCATCCGGTCGAGTGCGGCGGCCAGCGCCGTCTCCTTGACTGTGACGAACGCCGCGTCGACCGGCTCGCGCAACTCGGTCGCGGCCGCCACCCGGGCGGTGAACTCGCCGAACCGGGCGCTGCGGACCCGCAGTCCGTCCCGCTCGATGACGGCTGCGGTCTCCTCCCCGGCCAGGCAGACGACCCGGTGGCCGTCGCGGGCGAGCAGCCCGGCGATCAGTCCGCCGACGCCGCCCGGGCCGAGGACGGCGACGGTGAGGGGGGTGGTGGTCATGGTGAACTCCCGTGGATGGACGGATGGGTGGACGGATGGGTGGACGGACGGACGGCCGGGCGGATGGGCGAAACGGGGGGCGAGGCGGGTGGGTGAAGGGCGGGGGCGGTTGCGGGGCGCGCCGGGCGCCCTGGTGGGTCAGGGCGCCCGGGACGGGGGAGCCGTCGCCGGTCGGGAACGGGGTCACCCGACGGCCCCGGTGGGGTCGACCGGGTGGACGGGATCCGGCTCCGGCGCGTGGAGGGCGGCGGATTCGAAGACGAACGGCTCCTCGTGGCGCGGCTTGCGGCTCGGGGCGGCCGGTCGGCGACGGGTACCGGGCGCGCGACCGAGGAAGAGCGGACCGTGGCGGAGAGTGCCGCCGACGGGGTTCGGCACCGGCAGGCCCTCGGCGCGCAGCGCCTCGACGAGTTCGTGCGCGGGCCAGGCCAGCAGGTCGATCCCGTGGTAGCCGACCGGGCAGGGCGGCCGCGGGTCGCTCGGGTTCCGGCCGACGACGACGGTGCCGAGGCGGTCGTGGTCGTCCGCGCAGAGGGTGACGCCCACCCCGGGCAGCTCGAAGGCCAGCGCCCAGGAGCAGCCGCAGACGAAGGTGCTCCGCAGCCCGTCGGGGAGCAGTTCGCCGTGCGGGGCCAGCAGCGCGCGCACCTGCGCCTCGGTGAGGCCGAAGCGCAGCTCGGGCAGCGGGGCGGGCAGGCGAACGCCGTGGCCGGGCAGCAGGTCGATGGTCACCGGCTCATGATCCCCCGTCGGGCGGGCCCGCCGGGAGGCAGGGGCCGGGGCGATCCGCGACCGGGCGTCCGGTGACCGGACGTCCCGTGACCGGGCCGGGTGGACGTGGCACCACCTGCGGGGTTCGGTTTTCCGAACCCCGGATTCGGGTGCCAGCACAATCGATCTCGCCGCGCCGGACGCCCACGATGGAGGGCATGAACGGGATGACGACTGCCGCCGCCACGGCGGCGCACGACGGGGTGACGGGCGCGGCCCTGAGCGCGGCCGGGCTGCACCGGGAGTACGGACGGGGCACGGCGGCCGTACGGGCGCTGCGCGGGGTGTCGGCGGCCTTCGCACCGGGGACGTTCACGGCGGTGATGGGCCCCTCGGGCTCCGGCAAGACCACCCTGCTGCACTGCCTGGCCGGGATGGACCGCCCGACCAGGGGCACCGTGCGGTGGGGCGACGCAGAGGTGTCCGGGCTGCCCGAGCGCCGGCTGGCGGAGCTCCGGCGCACCCGGGTGGGGTTCGTGTTCCAGGCCTTCAACCTGATGCCCGCGATGACGGTCGCGCAGAACGTCGAGCTGCCCGGCCGGCTGGCCGGGCGGCCGCCCGAGCGGGCCAGGGTGCGGGAGGCGTTGGAGCGCGTCGGGCTGGCCGGGCGGGAGCGGCACCGGCCCGGGCAGCTGTCGGGCGGTCAGCAGCAGCGGGTGGCGATAGCCCGGGCCGTGGTCTCCCGGCCGGAGGTGCTGTTCGCCGACGAGCCGACCGGCGCGCTGGACCGGGCCACCGGGCAGGAGGTCCTCGGCCTGCTGCGCGCGGGTGTCGACGCTGACGGGCAGACCTGCGTGATGGTCACCCACGACCCGGTCGCCGCCGGGTACGCGGACCGCGTACTGCTGCTGGCCGACGGCCTGCTGGTCGACGAGCTGATCGGTCCGACGGCCGCACAGGTCGGCGAGCGGCTCAGCCGGCTGGGCGGGTGAGGGCGATGAGCAGTCCCGTACTGAGCCTGTCGGTGGGGCAGATCCGCCGCCGTCCGGCCTCCTTCACCGGGCTGGGGACGGCGCTGTTCCTGGCGGTGGCGGCGGTCACGCTGTTCGGCTCGCTCGTCGCCGCCCAGGTCACGGCGCCGGCCGAGGTGGCGCGGGCAGCGCCGTCCGGGCCGGGCCTGGTGCTGATCGCGGGGGCGTTCGGCGAGATCGCCGTCCTGGTCGCGCTGTTCGTCGTGGTCAACGCGCTGGGCTTCACGCTCCGCCAGCAGCACCGCGATCTGGCGCTGCTGCGCACCGTCGCGGCGACACCCCGCCAGGTGCGGCGGGTGGTGCGCGCGCAGGTGGCGGCGACGGTCCTGCTGGTGTCCGTGCCGGGCGGCCTGGTGGGCCTTCTCGCGGCCCGGGCCTTTCTCGCCGCGCTCCAGCGGCGCGGCATGGCCGCACCCGGACTGCGCATACCGGGGACGCCGGTGCCGGCGCTCGTCGGGCTCGGGGTGGCGCTGCTGGTCGGCCTGGCGGCCACCGCCGTGGCGGCCCGCAGGATCACCCGGCCCGCTCCGGCCGTCGCGCTGAGCGAGGGCGTGGGCGGGCCGCGGCGGACGGGAGTGCCGCGGCTGCTCGCCGGGGTGGCGGCGCTCGCGGGCGGCGGACTGCTGCTGAGGCTGGCGGCGACCCGGCCGGCCGGGGAACTGGACAAGGCGGGGCAGGCCTCGTTGCTCGGTTCGGTGGTGCTGCTGGTCGCGGTCGGACTGCTGGGGCCGGTGGCGGCCCGGGTGCTGGCTGCTGTGCTCGGCGCCCCGTCGCGGGTGCTCGCGCCCCGGGCGGGCTGGCTGGCGGACGCCAACCTGCGCGGCTACGCGGCCAGGCTCTCCTCCGCGGTGGTGCCGGTCGCGCTGCTGGTCGGGCTCTCCGGCACCATGCTGGTCCTAACCGGCACCGCCGAGCACGTCGTCCGGGCTACGGGTGCCACGACCACGGTCACCGCGGAGAGCGACATCTGGCTGCGCGGGGCGGAGCTCGGGCTGCTGGTCTGCTTCGCCGCGGTGTCCACGCTCAACACCCTGGTGGCGCTCACCGCGGACCGGCGCCGGGAGTTCGCGCTGCTGCGCCTGGTCGGGGCGACGCGGTGGCAACTGTTGCGGATGCTCTCCGTGGAGGCGCTCCTGACCACGGCGATCGGGGTGCTGCTGGGTGCGGTGGTGGCGGCCGCGGCCTCGGGTGCCTTCAGCCTGGCGGTGACGGGTTCGGTGGTGCCGGTGGTGCCGGGTGTCGCCTGTGCCCGGGTGGTGCTGGGGGCTGCGGCACTCACGGTGCCGGGGATCGTGGTCACCGGGCTGTGGGCGGTCGGCGGCTCGGCGGTGGAGTCGACGGGCGGGGAGCGGGGGTGAGGGCGAAGACAGGGCACGACGCGGCGTCGGTGCGATGGCTGTCCGGGTGGGCCGTGCGGACGGAAGGGCAGGTGGGTGCGGTGGTTCCGGTGGTTCCTGGTGGATGCTGGGGGCCGGTCGGCAGGTGAAGGGTGAGGTGGACGGTGGCTGAGGGACGGCGGTACCGGTCGGTGCGCGGCGGTGAACTGGCCTTCGCGGTGCTCGGGTTGCCGCTCGGGGTGCTCGGTGGGGTGTACGCCGTCGCCGTCCTCTACGCGGGGGCGCTGCTCTCGCTCACCGTGCTGGGCCTGCCGTTCGTGGTGGCCGCGCTGCGCGGGGCGAGGGGCCTCGGCGGGCCGCACCGCCGGCTGGTCGCACGGCTGCTCGGGGAGGAGGTGCCCGCGCCGCCGCCGTTGCCGCGCCCGTCCGGGGTGTTCGCCCGGGGCCGGGTGGTGCTGACCGACCCGGTGGCCTGGCGCACCCTGCTCTACCTCCTGCTGCGGCTGCCGCTCGGCGTGCTCGGCTTCCTGGCCGTGGTCGGGCTGCCGCTCGGCAGCGTCTGGCTGATGGGCTTCCCGTTCTGGGTGCGGATGATGGAACCGGGCCCGAGGTCGATCGGCCTGCTGGACCTGGGTGCGGTCCCGGTCGGCCTCGCGGTGCTGGTCGTCGTCCCCGCCCTGGTGCGGGCGCTCGGCGCAGCGGACCGTACGCTGGCGCGGACCCTGCTCGGGCCGGCGCGTTCGCAGCAGCGGGTGCGTCAGCTGGAGCAGGCCCGGGCCACCCTGCTGGCCGAGAGCACCGACCGGCTGCGGCACCTGGAGCGCGACCTGCACGACGGCACCCAGGCACAGCTCGTCGCGCTCGCCATCACGCTGTCGCTGGCCGACGACGTGCTGGCGGCGGGCGCTCCGGCCGTGGACGGGCCCGCGCTGGGCGGGCCCACTGGGGAGGCGGCGGCCGGGGGCGGCCCGGGCAGCTCGGGCGGGCCCGACCTCGGGCGGCTGCGCGCCCTGGTGGACCGGGCCCGAGGGCAGACCGAGGACACCATCACCGGACTGCGCCGACTGACCCGGGGCATCCACCCGGTGGCGCTGGACGGCGGACTGGCCGAGGCCCTGCCCGGGTTGACCGCCACCTCGCCGGTGCCGGTCGACGTCCGCCTGGACCTCCGGGAGCGTCCGGAGGAGGTGATCGAACGGGCCGTCTACTTCTGCGCGGCCGAGCTGCTGACCAATGTGGCCAAGCACAGCGGCGCGCGGTCGGCGGAGCTGAGCGTGACCGCGGCCGGGGGCAGGGTCCGGCTGACCGTGCGTGACGACGGGCACGGCGGCGCCGCGATCGGCGCGGGCACCGGTCTGGCCGGGCTGGCCGAGCGGCTCGCGGCCGTGGACGGGATGCTGCGGGTGGACAGCCCGCCCGGCGGGCCGACGGCGGTCGGCGCCGAGCTGCCCGCCCGGCTCTGAGGGACGGCCGGGGCCGAGCCGGCGGGGCCGAGCCGGCGGGGCCGAGCCGGCAGGGTCGAGTCGGCGGGGCCGCGGCCTCAGGCGGCGCCGCCCTCCGCGAGGTAGGTGAGTACGGCCTTGACCCGGCGGTTGTCGGCGTCGGTCGCGGGCAGGTCGAACTTGCCGAACACCGCGGCCACGTGCTTCTCCACCGCCCGCTCCGAGACCACCAGCCGTGCCGCGATCGACCGGTTGGAGTGCCCCTGCGCCATCAGCTCCAGCACCTCCCGCTCGCGCGGGGTGAGCGTGTCGACCCGGCTGCGCCGTCCGCTGTGCATCAGGCCGTTGACGATCTCAGGGTCGAGCGCCGTGCCGCCCGAGGCGACCCGGTGCAGGGCGTCGACGAACTCGGAGGTGCGGGCCACCCGCTCCTTCAGCAGATAGCCGATGCCGGCGGCGCCGTCGGCTAGCAGCCGGGCGGCCCAGGCGGTCTCGACGTGCTGGGAGAAGACCAGGATGCCGACCTCCGGCAGGGTGGCGCGGATCTCCACGGCGGCCCTGATGCCCTCGTCGGTGTGGGTGGGCGGCATCCGGATGTCCACCACGGCCACGTCGGGCCGGTGCTCGGCGACGGCGGCGAGCAGGTCGGGCGCCGTCCCGGCGGTGGCGACCACGGCGCACCCGCGGGCGGTGAGGAGTTCGACCATGCCGTCCCGGAGGATCACCGAGTCCTCGGCGAGGACGACGCGGAGCTGCTTGTCGATCATGCCGTCATTATCCGGGCCCGCGGCTCCGGGAAATTCTTCAGTCCAGACTGGACAGTCCAGACTGATGAAATTACCGTGGAACCGTGACCGAGAAGCGAACCGCCCGTGCCGCCGTCGCGGCCCGTCAAGTCCCGGCCGGCGCTGCCGGGTTCATGGAGCCCGCCGCTCCCGGCGAGCCCGCCGCGCCCGCCGCGCCTGCCGAGCCCGCCGATCCCGTGGTCCCCGACAGCGCGGCCCTGGCCGCCCGTGAGCTGCGCGCCGTCTACAGCCGGCTGCGCCGCACCCTCCGGGAGGCCGGCGGCGCCAGTGACCTGACCCCCTCCCAGACCGCGGTGCTCAGCAGACTGATCGGCGACGGTCCGGCCTCCGCCAGCGCGCTGGCCGCCGCCGAGCGGGTCCGTCCGCAGTCGATGGCCGCCACCCTCGCCGCGCTGGAGCAGCAGGGACTGGTCGGGCGGCGCCCGGACCCCGAGGACGGCCGCCGTCAGGTGGTCAGCCTCACCGAGGCCGGCCTGGCCCAGGTCGCGGGCCGTCGTCAGGCCCGCCAGGAATGGCTGTCCCGGGCCATGGCGGAGCACTACACCGAGGCCGAGCGCGCCACCGTGCTGGAGGCGCTGGCCCTGATGGACCGGCTGAACCGGTGACGGCGGGCCCCGCCGCCCTGCTGGCCCGGCTCCGGTCGCGCCGTCAGCGGCCCGCTCCGGCGGGCGGGTTCGACCGCCGGCTGCTCGCGCCGATGGCGCTGGGCTCCGTGCTCAACCCGATCAACTCCTCGATGATCGCGGTGGCCCTGGTGCCCGTGGGCGTCGCCTTCGGCGCGCCGCCCGCCGAGACCGCCTGGCTGGTCACCGCGCTCTACCTGGCCACCGCGGTCGGCCAGCCGGTGCTCGGGCGGCTGGTGGACACCCACGGCCCGCGCCGGCTCTACCTCGCGGGAACGGCCCTGGTCGGCGTCGCCGGACTGCTCGGTGCGCTCGCCCCGTCGCTCGGGCTGCTGATCGCCGCCCGGGTGCTGCTCGGGCTGGGCACCTCCGCCGCCTACCCCGCCGCCATGCACCTGACCCGCAGTGAGGCCGAGCGGACCGGGCAGTCCAGCCCCACCGGGGTGCTGACCGTCCTGGCCGTCGCCAACCAGACCGTGGCGGTGGTCGGACCCACCCTCGGCGGGCTGCTGATCGGCGCGGGCGGCTGGCGGACCGTCTTCGCCGTCAACGTCCCGCTGTCGCTGGCCTGTCTGGTGTTCGGTGCTGTCCGGCTGCCCGTCGCCGAGCGCGGCCCGGAACGCAGCTCCGGGAACGGCGACGGCCCCGAGCGCCCAGAGCGCCCCGAGCGCCCGGAGCGCCCAGAGCGCCCCGACCGCTCGGGCGGATCCGATCACCGCCGCGGCCCCGGCGGCCCGGGGCGGCTCGACCACGCCGGGATCGCCCTGTTCGCGGTCCTCCTGCTCGCCCTGATGCTGTTCCTGATGAAGCCCGACCCGGCGCGCTGGTACCTGCCGGTGCTCGCCGCCCTGGCCGCGGTCGCCTTCGCCGTCCGTGAGCGGCGGGCCGCGACCCCCTTCATCGACCTGCGGGCGCTCGCCGCCAACCGCCCGCTGATCGCCACCTACCTGCGCCAGGTCCTCGGCTTCACCGCCGTCTACGCCTTCCTCTACGGCTACACCCAGTGGCTGGAGGAGGGGCGCGGCCTCTCGGCCGCCACCGCCGGGCTCGTGCTGCTGCCGCTCTCGGTGGCCGCGCTCACGACCGCCGGGCTCAGCGGCCGCAGCCCGGGGGTGCGCGGCAAGCTGCTGGTCGGTTCCGTCTGCCAGATCGCGGCCTGCGCCGCCCTGCTGCTGGTGCGCGCGAACAGTCCGGGCGCCCTGCTGATCGGAGTCGGCGTGCTGGCGGGCGTCGCACAGGGGCTGATCGGCCTCGGCACCCAGACCGCCCTCTACCACCAGGCGGAACCGGCCGCCATCGCCTCGGCGGCCGGGCTGCTGCGCACCTTCATGTACCTCGGCGCCATGGCGGCCTCGGCCGCGAACGCGGCCTTCTTCCCGCACGGCGCCACCACGGGCGGGCTGCACCACCTCGCGTTGTTCATGCTCGGCGGTGCGGCCCTGCTCCTCCTCCTCACCGCGCCGGACCGCTCGCTCGGGCGGCTGGGAGTTCCCTCGCCGCACCGGACGTGACGAAAGGTCAGATCGCGCGGGGCCCGAGCGGTCTCTTCCCGGAAAGGCTCTCCCCGGTCGGGCTCTCGCGCCAGGCGTGGACGCCCGGGGAGGGTTCGACCACCTCGGCCGGGTAGGCGTCCCGGACGAGCCCGAGCAGGGTGCGCTGCTCGTCCAGCCAGCCCGGTGCGGGGGAGATCACGACGCGGAGCGTGACGCCCGACTCCTCCGCGTCGGAGACGGTCACCCAGAGCCCGCCCGGCCGCCCGGGTTCGATCCGCAGCTCCGGTCCGTGCTCCTCGTCCAGCCAGCGGACCGCGCACCCGCGCCCGAGTCGCTCCAAGGCCGTCTCCCACTGTCGGAGGTGGCGGTCGGTCACGAGTGTGACGAACTGCCCGTGCACCGAGTCCGCGGTGACGGTGATCTCGCAGTCCAGCCAGTCGTGTCCGAGCAGCGAGCCCGGCGCGTGGCGCCCGAGGACCCGCACCCGGATGTTCCGGCCGCCGGTCCGGCCGTGGCGGCCGGGGGAGTCGTCGGTGCCGGGGCGGTCGGCCAGCCGTATCAACTCGTTCTGCTGCGCAGCGACTTCACTCACGGCGTGCTCCTGTGGGCAGCGGATCCAGGGGCTGACATCCTCGCGCAGGTGTTCGCCCCGGTGCCAGCCCGGAACCGGGGTGTTCCGACGGTGTTCGGCCGGCGGGGGCCGGCGGGGGCCGGTGGTGCTGCCCGGTGGGTGTCGTCGGCAGGGGACGGCCCGGACCGTCCGGGTGCGGATCGTGGACGGCCCGCCGGACCGGGGTGGTCGGGCGGGCCGTCGGGTGGTGCGGGGGGTTGAGCGGTGGGTGGAGCGCAGTGGGTGGTGCGGTGGGTGGTGGGGGCGTCCGGTGCTCCGGCGGGCACGGACCGCGGCTCGGGCCGTACCGGCTGCCCGGTCGGTGCGGCGGCCGTCGGGTCAGCGGTGGTCCGGGTGGCCGGTGATCACGGTGGTGAAGATCGGCTCACCGTGCTGGTGGCCGGTCACCGTGGTGGTGAGGGCGTCCGGGTCCTCGCCGGGGGTGTGCCGGGCGGTGATCGTGGTGGGCGCGTCGTGTTCGGCGTACTGGTGGAAGGTGGTGGCCGCGGCGGTCGGGGTGACGGTGACCGGGCTGCTCAGCGCGTTGGCCGCCTGCCGGGCCGCTTCCAGCAGCACCATGCCCGGGATGTGGTCGCCGGCGTGGTCGAAGAGGATCGGGTGCCAGAAGTCGGGGGTGAGGTGCCAGCTTCCGGGGGCGTCCGCCGGGGTCAGCACGACGTCGCACGGGCGGAGCCGGCCGACCCGGCCCGGCGGCAGCGGCTCGGCGGTGACGGCCGGCGCGGACGGCTGTTCGGCGTGGTGGCGTCCCCGGCGCAGGCGTTGGTAGGTGGAGTCCGGGACGGTGGTGAAGCGGGTGCCTCCGGTGGCGGCCGGCTGCGGGCCCCTGCGGATGACGGTCTCCAGCGTGAAGTCGATCGTGGTGCCGGAGCGGCGGGGCCGGGCGAGGAGCCGGACTTCCAGGTTGAGGTCGGTGGGGGCCGCGCCGATCAGCAGCTGGCGCGGCCGGGTGGTGTAGTCGAGGCTCCACATCATGAACCGGTGATCGAGAGGTACGCCGAATCGGGTGTGGGCGAGGTAGAGCCCGACCTGGCGGATCGTTTCAGCAGCCTGGATCGGGTCGTGCCGGGTGCCGTCCGGAGTGCTGAAGAAGGTGTGGGCCCGCGGCCACTGCGCGGTGACGGCGAAGGTGCCGTCGATCAGTTCTTCGCTGCCGGTGAGGAAGACCTCGGCGTGGCAGGCGCGGTGGACGTACTCCTTGGCGACGGTGCTGGTCAGGCGTGGCGCCGGGGCCGCTGCCGCGGTCGGGCCCGGGAGCGTCCCGGAGCCCGTGCCGGCGGTGGTGGCGGGGGCAGGCGTGCGGAAGGCGAGCAGAGTCATGGGGAGCGCTCCAAAGGGCCGTGCGGGCGGGGTGGGCTGCTCAGGGCTCGTAAGATACGTACCTACCGGTTTGGTTTTCAAGGAGCCAGAACAAAGGTTCGTCGGCGGCCGAGCGTGGTCGGGCGGGCACGGTGGGTGGGTGTGGATCATCGCCCGGAGATCGGATCCTCGGGCTCCCCTGTTTGACCTGTGGAGATATTGACGGGAAAACTTGACAGGTTCATTACTCTTGTGCGGCCGTTCGCCACCCCTCCATTGGAAGTGGTAGTTGCCCTTCCGGTTAAGGGGCCTCGCGGTGAGATGTCGGTCATCTGTTCGTCTCGTACCGTCTATGCGGTTTTGGTTCGCTCGAGGACGGCCTCAGCGATCCGCGAGACAAGGATCTTCGTCGGCTGCGCCGGGTAAGATACGGGGTGTTTGGTTTTCTTTGCCAAGCGTTTCGGGTGGGGTGGTTGCGGTGGTGAGGCAGGAGCGGGCCGTCCGGACGCGTCGGCTGATCCTGGAGGCGGCGGCGTCGGTCTTCGACGAGTGCGGGTACGAGCGGGCGACCATCGGCGAGGTGGTGGCACGCGCCGGGGTGACCCGCGGCGCGGTGTACTTCCACTTCGCCTCCAAGCGGGAGCTCGCCCAGGGCGTCGTCGAGGAGCAGTTCGGCCGTGACGAGATTCCCGAACGCCACTGCAAGCTCCAGGAGTTCGTGGACCTCGGGATGGTGGTCGCCCACCTCATGCCGCGCGATCCGGTGCTGAGCGCGGGGGCGCGGCTCTCGCTCGGCCAGGACGTGTTCGGCGAATTCGGCGGCGGCGCGGGGCCCGGTTGGGCCCGGCGGGCCGAGAGTGCGCTGGAGGCGGCCGGCCGGCGCGGGGAGCTGCTGCCCCAGGTGGTGCCCGCCGAGACGGCGCGGCTGGTCACCGGGGCCTGGGCCGGGGTGCAGATCCAGTCCCAGAAGATGTCCGGCCGGGCGGACCTCGAGCGCCGGATCGCCGCGCTGTACCAGCATCTGATGCCCGCCATCGCGGTGCCCGGGGTGCTGGCCACGCTCGACCTCGCGGCGGACCGGGGCGGTCGGGTGGTCGCGGAACTGGCGGCGGCCCGGGCGGCGGAGGCGGGTGCGGTCGAGGTGCCGGCCCCGGGCGAGGCGTCGGCGTCGGACGGCTCCTGACCCCGGTTCGCGGGCCCCGCCGGGCGATTCGAGGTCGGACGGGCGGTTCGGTGTCCCGTCCTCGCGCTAGTGCTCCGCCCAAAAACAAACAGCGCAGTCGGTTTTGTATTGACAAACCGTCTGTCCTGTTTTTGGATAGGCGTCGGGTGCTCAATCGACCTTCCGATGGATCCACGCGGACGGTGAGCAGCGGAGCACCCGCCCGGCCGGCGGCCGTCGGGGCCGCCGATCCGTCTGGATGTGGGGTGGTCGTCGTGGAGATCCGGGTGCTGGGGTCCTTGGAGGTCCGACTGTGCGGGGTGTCGGTGGTGCCGTCGGCGCCGAAGCCTCGACAGGTGCTCGCACTACTGGCGTTACGGGCCGACCAGGTGGTTCCGGCGAGCGTCCTCGCCGAGGAACTCTGGTCCGGCCGTCCGCCGCGCAGTGCGCGCACCACCGTGCAGACGTACGTGCTCCAACTGCGGGACCTCATCGATCGGGCGCTCGCCCGGAACGAGGGCGGCCCGGGGGCCTCCTGTGCGAAGGACGTCCTGGTCACCTCGGCCGGCGGCTACATGCTGAACAGCGGCGGCGGGCTGGTCGACCTCCAGGAGTTCGACCGCCTCGCCGGGCGCGGCTACCGCGCCATGGACGGGAATGACTTCCCGCTCGCCGCCCGCCAGTTGGGCGAGGCGCTCGCGCTGTGGCGCGGTCCGGCCTTCGCCGACGTACCGGTCGGCGGCCAACTCGCCGTCGAGGCCAAGCGGTTGGAGGAGACCAGGCTCTGCGCGCTGGACCAGCGGATCGAGGCGGACCTGCGGCTGGGCCGGCACCGGGTGCTGCTGGCCGAACTCACCG